>CAZZVH010000063.1:0-11556 GCA_964657365.1 uncultured Burkholderiaceae bacterium | reverse complement strand
CCGCGCCCGACTTCCAGGCGGTGCCGGCCACGTCGAGGTGGGCCCACGGGTACTTGCCGGTGTAGCGGCGCAGGAACATCGCCGCGGTGATGGCGCCGCCGGGCCGGCCGCCGATGTTCGCCATGTCGGCGAAGTTGCTCTTCAGGCCGTCGTCGTATTCCTCGTCGAGCGGCATGCGCCAGCACGGGTCGAGCGCTGCCTTGGCGGCCGCGCCCATGGTCGCGGCGATGGCATCGTCGGCGGTGAACAGGCCCGAGTTGTGGTGACCGAGCGCGATCACGCACGCGCCGGTCAGCGTCGCGACGTCAACCACGACCGCGGGCTTGAAGCGCTCGGCGTACGTGAGGGCGTCGCAGAGGATGAGGCGGCCTTCGGCATCGGTGTTGAGGATCTCGATCGTCTGGCCCGACATGCTGGTGACGACGTCGCCGGGCTTGACGGCCTTGCCGCTCGGCATGTTGTCGCAACTCGGCACCAGCACCACCAGGTTGACCTTCGCCTTCATCGAGGCGATGGCGTGCAGCGTGCCG
Organism: uncultured Burkholderiaceae bacterium; assembly: GCA_964657365.1. Classification (GTDB taxonomy): domain Bacteria; phylum Pseudomonadota; class Gammaproteobacteria; order Burkholderiales; family Burkholderiaceae_C; genus Schlegelella_A. Next base: position 11,026 of record CAZZVH010000063.1, on the reverse strand, counting down.
AGCACGCTGGCAGCGCCGCACATGTCGAACTTCATCTCGTCCATCTCGCCACCGGGCTTGAGCGAGATGCCGCCGGTGTCGAAGGTGATGCCCTTGCCAACCAGCACGATCGGCGCGACCGACTTCGCGGCGCCGTTGTAGCGCGCGACGATGAAGCGCGGCGGCTCCTCGGAGCCTTGCGCCACGGCCAGGAACGAGCCCATGCCGAGCTTCTCGCAGTCTTTCCGGTCGAGCACCTCGACGTCGAGATCGAATTCCTTGCCGATCTTCTTCGCCTGCTGGCCGAGCCAGGTGGGCGTGCACTGGTTGCCCGGCCGATTTCCGAACTCGCGCGCCAGCGTGACGCCCTCCGCCACCGCTGCGCCGCGTTTCAGGCCACGCTGCACCGATGCCGCATCGGCCTTGGCGCAGAGCAGCGTCAGCGACTTGGGCGCCCACGCCGGGGGCGCGCTCGGCTTGCTGTGCCGATAGAGATACATCGCATCGGCCAGCGCGGTGACCGCGGCCTCGGCATGCTCCTCGCCCAGGGCCTGCGAACCGGCCCAGCCGACCGCGAGCGTGCGGGCGCCGCTCGACTTCAGCGACGCGAAGCCATTCGCCACCGCCGACTTGAACGACTTGGCCGAGGCGTCTCCCGCAGCCACGATGACGACGCGCTGCGCCGCCATCGATGCCGGCCGGTACAGATAGAGGGACCGGCCCTTCTTCAACGCGAAGTCGCCGCTGGCGATCGCGTCGCCGATCAGGGTCGTCAGGGGCGCGCCGATGTCGGGGTCGGGCGTGTCGCCGCAGGTGACCAGGACGAGTGCCTCGACCTCGAGGCCGGCAAGGCTTCCCGAGGCGACCAGACGATGACTGAAGTCCATAATTCCAGAAGCAGTAGACGAACCGATCATGTTATTCGATTCCACCTTGCGTCGAGAGCTGGCGCGCAACTTCGTCGGTACCTTCGTGGTCATTCTGACCGTCGTGCTGACGATCATGTTCATCCGCACCCTCGGCCAGGCCGCGCTCGGCCGCGTCTCGCCGCAGGACGTCGCGCTGCTGCTCGCCTACATCGGCCTCGGCAACCTGTCGACGATGCTCGCGCTGTCGCTGTTCGTCTCGATCGTCGCCACCCTGTCGCGCATGTACCGGGGCAGCGAGATGACGATCTGGTTCGCCAGCGGCGTGCCGTTGACGCGCTTCCTGCGCCCGGTCGCCCAGACAGGCTGGCCGGTGCTGCTGCTGATCGCCGTGCTCTCGCTGTTCGTCTGGCCCTGGGAGAACCAGCGCACCAGCGAGCTGAAGGACCAGTTCGAGCAGCGCTCCGACCTGTCCCGCATCGCCCCGGGACAATTCCAGACGTCGGGAGACGGCCAGCGCACGTTCTTCTTCGAGGGCAGCGCGAGCGACCCCTCGACCGGCCGCAACGTCTTCATGGTCGCCTCGCACAGCGGCGTCGAGACCGTGACCACCGCGCGTAGCGGCCATGTCGAGACGAGAGGCACCGATCGCTTCATCGCCCTCGACCAGGGGCAGCGCAACGAACAGGACCTGAAGAGCGGCGCGAAGACGCTGTCCCGCTTCGACAGCTATCGCGCCCTCGCCGGCGACCGGGCGCTCGAGGCGGAGGCCGGCTCGTCGCCGAGGGCGCGCTCCACGTTCGAGCTCGTCGCCAATCCGATCCCGGTCAACCAGGGCGAGCTCGCCTGGCGCCTCGGGCTCGTGCTGGCCGGCGCCAACATGCTGCTGGTGGGCGTGGGCATGTCGGCCTCCAATCCGCGCCACGCCAGCAACTGGAACCTGCTGTTCGCGCTGCTCGGCTTCTTCGCTTACTACAACTTCATCAACCTGTCGCAGGCCTGGGTGGGCTCCGGCAGGTTCGGCATCGGCGCCGCGTTGCTCGTCGTGCACGGCGCCGTGTTCGTGGTGGGCATGAGCCTCCTGTGGTGGCGTGAACACGGCATCAATCGCGCGGTCGCCGGCCACAGGCGTCGGCGTTCCATGCGCCGGCCGCAGCCGGCATGAGGACGGTCCGGCGGCTGTTCTACGCCGACATCGTCTCCGCCGTCGCGTTCGTCGCGCTGGCGTTCCTGGCCCTCTTCTTCTTCATCGATTTCGTCGACGAGCTCGGCGGCGTCGGCAAGCGCGGCTATTCGGCGTTCCAGGCTGCCGCCTACTCGCTGCTGCTCGCGCCGGGCCATTTCTACGAGCTGGTGCCGATCGCCGTGCTCATCGGCACCATCTATGCGCTGGCACGGCTGGCACAGACCTCGCAGTACACGATCCTGCGCACCGCCGGGCTCGGGCCCGGTCGGGCCTTGCGGCTGCTGGTGACGCTGGCGCTCGGCTTCGGGCTGGTCACCTTCCTGTGCGGCGACTATCTCGCGCCCCTGACCGAACGCATCGCCAGCGCGCTGCACGCCGGCTACAGCGGCGGCCTGTCGCTCGAACGATCGGGGGCCTGGATCAAGGAGCACGCGAAGACGCCGCAGGGCGATCGCAGCTACTCGATCAACGTCGGCGCCGCCGAACGCGGCACGACGCTGCACGACGTCCGCATCTTCGAATTCGACGCCGACGGCCGCCTGCTGAAGCGCACCGCCGCGGCCACGGCCAGCGTCGGCAAGGACGGCGCGTGGGCGCTCCACGACGTCTCCGTCACGACCTGGCTCGATGCCGGAGCGGCCTCGACGGTCAGCGACCAGAAGCTCGACACGCTCGTCTGGCAGAGCACGTTGTCGCCCGCGGTCGTGGCTGCCGCCGTGCTGCCGGTGACGACCATGTCGACGCTCGAGCTCTGGCGCTACATCGGCCACCTGAGCGACAACGAGCAGACGACGCAGCTGCAGCTGATCCAGTTCTGGAAGCGCGCGCTCTATCCGTTCGCCTGCCTCGTGATGGTGGGCCTGGCGCTGCCCTTCGCGTACCTGCAGGCACGTTCCGGTGGCGTCAGCCTGAAGGTCTTCATGGGCATCATGCTCGGCGTCAGCTTCGTGCTGCTCAACAACGTCTTCCGCCATCTCGGCCTGCTCGCCAACTGGACGCCCTGGATCGTCGCCGCCGCGCCTGGCGCGCTCTACCTGCTGGCGTCGCTGGCGGCGTTCAGCTGGCTGGTGCGGTACCGATGAAGACGCCGATGCGCGCCGTCGTCCTGTTCGCGCACGGCGCGCGTGATCCGCGCTGGGCCGAGCCGTTCGCGGCGATCGCCGAGCGGCTCCGGCAGGCCCGGCCGGACGCGACCGTCGTCCTCGCGTTCCTGGAGTTCATGCAACCCGACCTCGCCGCGGCGACGCGCGGGCTGGTCGCGTCGGGTGCGACGCACGTCGACGTGGTGCCGCTCTTTCTCGGCCAGGGCGGCCATCTGCGCAACGACCTGCCGCCGCTCGTCGACGCGCTGCGCACCGCGCATCCAGGCCTCGCCGTGCGGCTGCACCCGGCGATCGGCGAGGACGCCGCGGTGATCGCCGCCATCGCGGCCGCTGCGGCCACCGTGGTCTTCGGTGAATAATCCGCCGCTTCGCATGCAGATCCCATGAACCTCCACCAGTTCAGGTTCGTCCAGGAAGCGGTTCGCCGCGACCTCAACCTCACCGAGACGGCGAAGGCGCTGTTCACGTCGCAGCCGGGCGTCTCGAAGGCGATCCTCGAGCTCGAGGGCGAGCTCGGCATCGACATCTTCGCCCGCCACGGCAAGCGCCTTCGCCGCATCACCGAGCCGGGCCGCGAGGTGCTGAAATCGATCGAGGTGATCATGCGCGAGGTCGGCAACCTGAAGCGCATCGGCGACGAGTTCTCGAAGCAGGACGCCGGCACCCTCTCGATCGCGACCACGCACAGCCAAGCCCGCTACTTCCTGCCCGGGCCGATCGCGCAGATGCGCAAGCGTTTCCCCAAGGTGACGATCAGCCTGCACCAGGGCACGCCCGAACAGGTCGCGAAGATGGTGTCCGAGGAGATCGGCGATTTCGGCCTCGCCACCGAATCGCTCAACGACTTCGCCGATCTCGTCACCCTGCCCTGCTACGAGTGGCAGCACGTGCTGGTGCTGCCGGCCGGCCATCCGCTGGCCTCCGTCGACCGCATCACGCTCGAAGACCTGGCGCCGCTGCCGCTGATCTCCTACCACCCGTCGTTCTCCGGCAGGAAGCGGATCGACCAGGCCTTCGCCACGCGCAAGCTCGTGCCCGACATCGTCCTCGAGGCGATCGATGCCGACGTCATCAAGACCTACGTGAAGCTGGGCCTCGGCGTCGGCATCGTCGCCGAGATCGCGATGCGCGAGGAGGCGCAGGGCTCGGAGCTGGTCTCGCGGCCGGTCGGCCACCTGTTCGGCGTCAATGTCGCGCGCATCGCCTTCAAGCGCGGCGCCTACCTCCGCAACTTCGTCTACGCCTTCGTCGAGACCCTCTCGGACCGGTTGTCGCGCAATCTCGTGGAACGCGCCATGTCCGGCGACGCCCAGGATTACCAACTCTAGCGATGCCGACAGCGAGAGCCCCGAGGACACCTCCCGTCGAGAGTCGCCTGCCTCGCGTCGGGACCACGATCTTCACGGTCATGTCGGCGTTGGCGCTCGAGCGCGGCGCCGTCAACCTCGGCCAGGGCTTTCCCGATTTCGACTGCGACCCGGCGCTGCTGGATGCGGTCGACTCGGCGATGCGCGGCGGCCTGAACCAGTACCCGCCGATGACCGGCGTGCCGCTGCTGCGCGAGCGGATCGCCGACAAGATCGAGACGCTGTACGGTCACCGCTACGACGCCGGCAGCGAGATCACCGTCACGGCCGGGGCCACGCAGGCGATCCTGACGGCGATCCTCGCGCTCGTGCATCCGGGAGACGAAGTCATCGTCCTCGATCCGTCGTACGACAGCTACGACCCCAACATCGTCCTCGCCGGCGCGACGCCGGTCCACGTGCCGCTCACCGCGGGCAGCTTCGCGCCCGACTTCGGCCGCATCGCCGCCGCGATCAACCCGCGCACCCGGGCCATCGTCGTCAACTCGCCGCACAACCCGAGCGGCCGGGTCTGGTCGGCCGCAGAGATGCAGCAACTGGCCGATCTGCTGCGCCCGACCGACATCGTCGTCGTCAGCGACGAGGTCTACGAGCACATGGTCTACGAGGGGCGCCACCAGAGCGTCGCCTGCCACCCGGAACTGGCGGCGCGCAGCGTGCTGGTATCCAGCTTCGGCAAGACGTACAGCGTCACCGGCTGGAAGGTCGGCTATGCAGCGGCCCCGGCAGCGCTCAGCGCGGAATTCCGCAAGGTCCACCAGTTCAACGTCTTCACGGTCAACACGCCGATGCAGCACGGCATCGCCGCGTTCATGGCCGAGCCGTCGCATCACCTCGAACTCGCGGCGTTCTATCGCGTCAAGCGCGACCTGTTTCGGGCCGGCCTCGCGGCGACGCGGCTGCGCCCGCTGCCCTGCGACGGCACCTACTTCCAGTGCGTCGACTATTCGGCGGTGAGCGATCTCCCCGAAGCCGACTTCTGCCGCTGGCTGACGACCGAGATCGGCGTCGCGGCGATTCCGCTGTCGGCGTTCTATGCCGATGCCTTCGAGCAACGCATCGCGCGTTTCTGCTTCGCCAAGAAGGACGAGACGCTGGCGCTGGCGCTCGATCGCCTGGCTTCGCTCTAGCGCTCTCGCCGCCGGCAAGCGGCCCGGTTCGCGTCAGGACGAGACGTCGAGATCGATCGCCAGCTCGAGGCTGCCGCTCATCGTGTTCGACGCCAGCGCCGGCGACGGCGCCACGAACGCGGCGTCCTCGAGCGGGAGGAAGAGATCGATCGATCCGAAGTCGGTCTCGACCTGGCCCGACAGCTCGCGTGCGATCGAATACAGGAACAGCAGCTCGCGGTAAGCCGGGAAGTCGAAGGTGTCGTCGACGGCATGGCGGCGGAACAGCAGCGCGTCGAGCGCCTGCATCGCCGAGAGCGGCGTGGCCCACAGCGACTGCAGCCGGGCGATCGTCTGGGGATAGTCGACCAGCGCCCTGCCGAAGTGAAGGTCGGAGCTCCACTCCGGCGCGTTGGCCTTGAAGCGGAGATTGAAGGCGTGGCGCACGCTTTCGTAGGCCGATTGGTCGGCGCGCCGCTGGTGGATCTCCAGCAGCTGCAGGTACGGCAGCGGGCTCTTGCCGCCATCGCTGCGCATGTAGTTGTCGAGCAGCGACATGGCCGCCTCGTCCTGGCCGAGGACGACGAAGAACTCGGCCTGTTGCTCCAGGTCGATCAGCTCTTCCATCGACAGGTCGCCGCTCCGCTTGGCCAGCTCGTCGGCGCCGGCGTTGGCCGACGGCGGCAGCATCGCCCGTGCGAACTGCGGGCCCAGAACGGTCGTCACCTCCAGGCCACCGATGCCGGCGGGCTGTGTCGGCGGCGAGAAAGCGGTCGTCGACGGCGCGAAGTCGGCGACGATGTCGATGCGGTCGAGATCCGGCGCGGGTGCGCGCCCCGGGTTCAGCTTGATGGTCGGGCCCGGGTCCACCGCCTCTTGCCGCTCGGCCGATCGTGTCGCGCGGGCGTGGCGTTCCGCGGCAGCGTCGAACCAGCGTGCCTGCCGGCGCTGGCGCGGCCGGATCCAGAGCAGCGCGGCGACCAGCAGGCCGAGGAAGAAGGAGATGCCGGCCAGCGCGTAGACGAGGCCGTTGGCGTAGCGCGCGTCCTCGGCGTCGCGCAGCTTCGACTGCAACACGCCCATCGCCTTTTTGGTCGCGGCCGAGTCCTCGCGCAGGCTGGCCAGGCCGGCTTCGAGCAGCACCATCCGGTCGTGTTCGGGCGAGCTGGCCGACGCCGGCGTGCCGGGCGGCACGACCAGCGCCGTCGTCGCGCGCTCGATCGGCGGCAGCACGATGGAACCGTTCTTCGCTGCAGCGGCGCTGGCGGCCAGCGCCTCGGCGGCGGCGGTCGATCCGGGTGACGGGACGGGCGGTGCGCCGGCAGCCAGCAAGCGCGGTGCGTCGAGCTGCAGGTGCGAGCCGCCGCGGCTCGATGCGGCCGCCAGATGCGAGCCCCGGCGCTTGCCCGAAGCGACATGCGTGCGGCTGCCGGATGTCGCTGCGGGCGTGCCGCCGGCAGCGAGCCGTGGAGCCTGCACCGCGCGTGCCGCGGCATGGCGGCTGCGCGGGGCATCGGGTGCGCCGTCGGCACCGCTCGCTGCACGGCGCGACGCATCGGAGTGCCTGGCCAGATCGGCCAGCGCAGCCGTCTGCGTTGCGACCCGCGGCGCATCGAGATCGGCGCTGTCGACGGCGGGCGTCTGGGCCAGCTGGAGCGACGGCGGATCGATGAAGACCACGAAACGGCGCGCCATCCGGGAGGTGCAACCGATCGACAGCTCGACGGTGACGACCGGCTCGTCGATCGGCGACGCGGTGCTGACCCGGACCTCGCGCTGTCCGGCGTCGCGCACGGCGCCGATCGAGACGTGGACGTTCGGCGGCGGAACGCGCGCATCGCCGGCGATCACCTCGGCGCTCAGGCAATCCCGCGAGAGGGTCTCGTCCGGCTCGAGCGCGATCGTCGCGACGAAGTTGAGTGGCTGTCCCAGCGTGCTCTGGGTCACCGTCCGCGCGAACCCCATCGCCATGGCGCCGCTGCAGGTCAACAGGGCTGCGAAGGCCGCGGCGGCGATGGGAGGGATTCGGTGCATGCGCAAGGAAGGAAGCTCGAACGACTCTAGCAGCGCAACTACGCCAATCCAGCCGACCACGCCCCGTGTGCGTGACACAATTCCTCGAATGAAGCGGCCGCATTTCACGCTCTCGTGTTCGCCGGGAACAGGGCCGTGTTTGCATGCCTTCTGAGTTGATCGCCGAGCGGCGCGGCGCGGCTCTGATCCTGACGATCAGCGACCCGCCGACCCGCAACACGCTGTCGGCCGAGACGATCGCCGCAGGCATCGAAGCGATCGCCGCCGCCGGGCCCGACGATGCCGTCCGCGCGGTCGTGCTGCGCGGCGAAGGGGCGCACTTCTGCTCGGGCGGCAACCTGCAAGGCCTGCGCGAGCGCCGCGCCGCCGGACGGGACGCTCAAGCCAGGATGCTCGAGCAGCTGCACTCGTGGATCACGACCATCCGTGCCTGCCCGAAGCCCGTGATCGCCTGCGTCGAAGGCGCTGCCGCGGGCGCCGGCTTTTCGCTGGCGCTCGCCTGCGACCTCGTCGTCGCCGCAGCCGACGCACGCTTCGTCATGTCGTACGGCAAGGTCGGCCTCACGCCCGACGGCGGCGCGACCTGGAGCCTGGCCCGCGCGCTGCCGCGTGCGCTGGTCCTGCAGTCGATCTGGCTGGCGGAACCGCTGTCGGCACAGTCATTGATGGGCCACGGGCTGGTCGCCGCGGTCACGGCGCCCGGCGGCGCGTTCGATGCTGCCCTGGCACTCGCCGCCAAGCTCGCCCTGGCGGCACCGAACGCCGTCGCCGCAGCGAAGGCGCTGGTCGATCTCGCGTCGACGCAAGGGCTCGTCGATCAGCTCGCCTCGGAGCGCGACAGCTTCCTCGACAGCCTTTTCCATGCCAACGGAGGCGAGGGCCTGCAGGCCTTCTTCGACCGCCGGCCCGCCCGTTTTTCCTGAATCGGCCTGAGGGTTTCGCGGATTGCGACCCCGGCGAAGAACGCTTCCAATCGACCGATGAGCGCGACAGAAGCGAACACGGGCACCAAGCCGGTGGCGAGCCAGCATGCCTTCGACACCGCGGCGCTCGAGCGCTATCTCGCTGCCCGCCTCGACGGCTTCGCGGGCCCGCTGACGGTCGAGCAGTTCAAGGGCGGCCAGTCGAACCCCACCTACAAGCTGCTGACCCCGACGCGCGCCTACGTGATGCGTTCCAAGCCCGGGCCGGCGGCGAAGCTGCTGCCTTCGGCGCATGCGATCGAGCGCGAGTTCAAGGTCATGGCGGCGTTGCACGGCACTGCCGTCCCGGTCCCGCGCATGCATCTGCTCTGCGACGACGAGAGCATCATCGGCCGCGCCTTCTTCGTCATGGAGTACATCGCCGGCCGGGTCCTGTGGGACCAGTCGCTGCCGGCGTTCGATCCCGCCGGCCGCGCCGCCATCTACGACGAGATGAACCGCGTGATCGCCGCGCTGCACGGGGTCGACCCGGCGGCCGTCGGCCTGGCCGACTACGGCAAGCCGGGCAACTACTTCGAGCGCCAGATCGGCCGCTGGACGAAGCAGTACCTGGCGTCGGTCACCGAGCCGATCGAGGCGATGGACCGGCTGATCGAGTGGCTGCCCGCGCACATCCCCGAGAGCGCCCGCGATGCGACCCGCACGTCGATCGTGCACGGCGACTTCCGGCTCGACAACCTCGTCTTCCATCCGACGGAGCCGCGGGTCGTCGCGGTGCTCGACTGGGAGCTCTCCACGCTCGGCCATCCGCTCGCCGACTTCAGCTACCACTGCATGTCGTGGCACATCCCGCCCGGCGCGTTCCGCGGCATCGGCGGGCTCGACCACGCCGGCCTAGGCATCCCCGACGAGAAGCGCTACGTCGCGCGCTATTGCGAGCGCACCGGCCGCAGCGACGCCGACGCGGTCATGCTCGACTGGAACTTCTATCTCGCCTACAACCTGTTCCGCCTCGCCGGCATCCTGCAGGGCATCGCCAAGCGCGTCGAGACCGGAACGGCCTCGAGCGCCCAGGCAAGACAGTCGGCGGCGGGTGCACGGCCGCTCGCCGAGATGGGCTGGCGCTTCGCCCGGCAACCACACACCTCCTGAAAGAACCACGATGGACTTCGACTACTCACCGCGCGCCAAGGAACTGCAGGCGCAGCTGCTCCGCTTCATGGACGACCACGTCTACCCGGCCGAGCAGCGCTACGAAGACGAGATCGAGGCCAACACGAAGGCCGGCAAGCGCTGGACTCCGCTGCAGACGATCGAGGAGCTGAAGCCGAAGGCGCGGGCCCAGGGTCTGTGGAACCTGTTCCTGCCGCCGACCGCGGGCGGCAAGGGCTCGAAGGGAAACGGCCGCGATTTCGGTCTCTCGAACAGTGACTACGCGCCGCTCGCCGAGATCATGGGCCGGGTGCCGTGGTCGAGCGAGGTCTTCAACTGCTCGGCGCCCGACACCGGCAACATGGAGACGATCGAGCGCTACGGTTCGGCCGAGATGAAGTCGACCTGGCTCGAGCCGCTGCTTGACGGCAAGATCCGAAGCGCCTTCGCGATGACGGAGCCGGCGGTCGCGTCGTCCGACGCGACCAACATCGCCTCGCGCATCGAGCGCCAGGGCGACGAGTACGTCATCAACGGCCGCAAGTGGTGGACCAGCGGCGCCGGCGATCCGCGCTGCAAGATCATCGTCTTCATGGGCAAGACCGACGCCGACGCGCCGCGCCACTCGCAGCAGTCGATGGTGATGGTGCCGATGGAGACGAAGGGCGTGCGCGTGCTTCGCCCGCTCAGCGTCTTCGGCTACGACGACGCACCGCACGGCCACATGGAGGTCGACTTCGAGAACGTGCGCGTGCCGGTCGGCAACATCCTGCTCGGGGAAGGCCGCGGTTTCGAGATCGCGCAAGGCCGTCTCGGGCCTGGGCGCATCCACCACTGCATGCGCCTGATCGGCCTCGCCGAACGCTCGCTCGAGCTGATGTGCAAGCGGGCCTCGAGCCGGGTCGCGTTCGGGCGCACCGTCGCCGAGCAGGGCGTGACGCGCGAGCGCATCGCCGACGCGCGCTGCGGCATCGACATGTCCCGGCTGCTGACTCTGAAGGCCGCCTGGATGATGGACGTCGCCGGCAACAAGGCCGCCAAGGCGGAGATCGCGATGATCAAGGTGGTGGCTCCGAACATGGCCTGCCAGGTGATCGACTGGGCGATGCAGGTGCACGGCGGCGGCGGCGTCTCGGGCGACTTCCCGCTGGCCGGCTTCTACGCCGGAGCGCGCACCTTGCGATTCGCCGACGGGCCCGACGAAGTGCACCGCAACGCCATCGCAAAGATCGAGCTCGGCAAGCACGGCTGACAGCGCACCGGCCGGCCGGTGCCTCGCGCCGGTCGTCCGGCGAGCACTCTCGCGG
>CAZZVH010000062.1:1276-12140 GCA_964657365.1 uncultured Burkholderiaceae bacterium | reverse complement strand
CGCGCGCCGCTGAACGGATCGAACGGCGCGACGCCGTCCGCCTTGGCGTCGCTCAGCTTGCGATTGCTGCGGTCCTGCATCTGCCGGTAGAACTTCGCGCGCTTGACGCCCGCGGTGTACCCGGTCGCCTCGGCGTTGGGACTCTGCGGCCGGCCGCCCGAGTTGTACTCGATCAGCTCCTTCGCGTAGTCGATGCCCACGCGCGCGGTCTGGGTCACGATGCGCGACAGCGCGTCGCCGCGGCGCATCTGCAGTTTCCCGGAATCGGTCGCCTCAAGGCGAACGGCTCGGGCTGGCAGTTCGTGCCCGTGAACTACACGCGCATCCGCTGAGGCAACCGGTGCACGGCCGGGCGGCTGCTCAGGCGGCCACTTCGATGCGGTCGCGGCCGGCCTGCTTCGCGGCGTAGAGCGCCGCGTCGGCGACCCGGGCGGCGGCCTCCCATTCGGCGAGCCGGCCGAAGGCCTTCGAGACGCCGATGCTGATCGTGCAGCGCAGCTCGCCGGGCGGCCCCGCCCACGGCGTCGGTTCCATGGCGACGGCGGCGCGCAGGCGTTCCGCGAGGGCCAGCGCCGTCGCGGCATCGCCGCCGGCGCAGCCGACGAGGAATTCCTCGCCGCCGGTGCGCGCGACGAAATCGCCGCCGCGCACGTTCTGCGTCAGCGTCGCCGCGACGGTGCGCAGCACCGCATCGCCGGCGTTGTGGCCGTGCGCATCGTTGATGCGCTTGAAGTGGTCGATGTCCACCTGCAGCAGGGTCAGCGGCGCGTTGTCGCGGCTGCCGAAATGGCGGCGCAGCACGTCGTCGAGACCATTGCGGTTGAGGAGGCGGGTCAGCGCATCGTGCGTGGCGAGTTCGGCGAGCTGGCGGTTGAGCCGCACGAACACCATCCAGAGCAGGATCGGGCCGAGCAGCACGGCGGCGAACGACGAGTAGGCATAGAAGACCTGCGCCGCGGTGCCCTGGTAGAGCGCGCCGACGCCGTGGATGAAGATGACGGCGCCGCGCGCGGCCGTCAGCACGCCGAGCCCGAACATGAGCGCCACCAGCAGGCGCAGCGGCAAGCGGAGAGCGGCGTCTTCGCGGCGCGATTCCAGCGCCGCGGCGACGGCCAGCGCCAGATACGTGACGGCGAGCGTCTCGTTCAGCAACAGGTATCGCCCGACCGGGCCGTAGACCGCGACGGCGACCGCGCGAAGGACCAGGTACCCGGCGACCGCCGCGGCCAGCCATCCGGTCGACAGCACCGATCGACGCATGAACTGGCGCAGCCCGACGAGGAACAGGAACGAGGCCAGGATCATGGCCGCGTCGAGGAGCATGCCGAGCGGCCCGTCGGATGCCATGCCCAGCACGAAGCGCAGCGCGTAGGCGGAACCGAAGACGACCGCGCCGAACCCGAACGCGCCGAGGCCGCTGCGCGGGGGCATCTGCCGCCCGATCAGATAGAACAGCCCGCCCGTGCTGATCAGGTGCAGGGCGAGGATGAGGATGACGGTGCTCGGATCCACACGGTCATTGGACCCGAAGTCACCGGCCGGGTGCACAAGATACAAAGTCACTTGCATCATGAAAGTGACAGCCCTATGATCGGGTCATGCGACGCACCAGCTACGACGACATGCCCTGCCCCATCGCGCGCAGCCTCGAGCGCGTGGGCGAGTGGTGGAGCATCCTCATCCTGCGCGACGCGTTCGCCGGCCTGACGCGTTTCGACGCCTTCCAGAAAAGCCTCGGCATCGCCCCCAACATGCTGACGCGGCGCCTGGCCTCGCTGGTGGACGCCGGCATGCTCGAGCGCCGGCCCTACAGCACGCACCCGCCGCGCGACGAGTACCTCCTCACCGAGCGCGGCCGGGACTTCCGGACCGTGCTGATCGCCCTGCTCGCATTCGGCAGCCGGCATTTCGCGATCGAGGGCGGCGGCACGCGGATCGTCGATGCGGACACCGGCCAGCCGGCGGAACCGATGCTGGTCGACCGGCTTTCCGGCAAGCCGCTGTGCGAACCCGATTTCACGATCGTGCGCAGCGGCGCTTCGCGGCGGCACGCCGCCGATGCCGGGATGGGCCAGCGGGTGAGCCTGCTCGCCGACGAGACGCACGCCGACGCCGCCGTGAAGGGCGCCGCATGAACACGCTCGCCGCGACCCTGCCGAGAGCGGCCACGCCGGACGCGGCACCGCCGGCCCCGGCGGCGCCGCATCACCCGCACGTCAACAGCACCGATCCCGCCGAGATGAGCCCGCGCACCCGGCGCCTGCTGCACGGCGCGATCGTCCCGACGCTGCTGCTGCTGGCCTGGCCGAACATCCTCGTCATGACGGCGCAGGCCTCGACCGGCCTGATCGAGACCTGGTGGGTCTCTCGCCTCGGCACCGACGCGCTCACCGGCATGGCCCTGGTCTTCCCCGGCTTCATGATGATGACGATGCTGGCCGGCGGCGCCATCGGCGGCGGCATCTCGTCGGCCGTCGCGCGTGCGCTCGGCGCCGGCCGGCGCGCCGACGCCGATGCGCTGGTGCTGCACGCCATCCTCATCAACCTCGCGTTCGGCATCCTGACCTCGGTCCTGTTCCTGACCTTCGGGCGCCAGATCTACAGCGCCATGGGCGGCCGCGGCGGATCGCTCGAGGCGGCGCTGAAGTATTCCAACGTGGTCTTCGCCGGCAACGTGCTGATCTGGCTGATGAACGCGCTGGCCAGCGTCATCCGCGGCACCGGCAACATGCTCGTGCCCTCGATGGCAATCTGCCTCGGCGTCGTGCTGCTGGTGCCGCTCTCGCCGGTGCTCATCTTCGGCCTCGGGCCGATCCCGGCCCTCGGCATCGTCGGCGGCGGCCTCGCCGTGCTGCTGACGACGACGTTGATGATGGCGGTGCTGGCCTGGTACATCCTGTCGGGCCGCAGCCTCGTGCGATTGCGCCGCGCACGGCTCCGCTGGCCGATGTTCGCCGACATCCTGCGCGTCGGCGCCGTCGGTGCCGTCAGCACCCTGCAGACCACGCTGACGGTGGCGCTGACGACCGCGCTGGTCGGCCGCAGCGGCGGGCCCGACGCGGTGGCCGGCTACGGCACCGGCGCGCGGCTCGAGTACCTGCTGATCCCCCTGGTGTTCGGCCTCGGCGCGCCGATGGTGGCGCTGGTCGGCACCAACATCGGCGCCGGCCAGAAGGAGCGCGCCCTGCGCATCGCGCTGACCGGCGGGGCGCTGGCGTTCGGCATCACCGAGGCCGTCGGCATCGCCGCCGCGATCTGGCCGGCCGCCTGGCTGCAATTGTTCGGGAGCAACCCCGCCATGATGGCGACCGGCGTCGCCTATCTGCATGCGGTCGGCCCCACGTACGGTTTCTTCGGCCTCGGGTTGTCGCTCTACTTCGCGTCGCAGGGGGCCGGGCGGCTGGCGTGGCCGCTGCTCTCCGGTCTCGTGCGGATGGTCATCGCCGTCGGCGGCGGCTGGGCCGTCCTCGCGGCGACCGGTTCGGTGACCTGGATGTTCGCGGTGCTCGGCCTGGCGCTGGTCGTCTACGGCACGTCGCTCGTCACCGCGATCGCTTCGGGGGTGTGGTTCCGGAAGGATCGTCTGGCTCCCGGTTGAGTGCGTCGGCCGCCCGCTCCGTCGGGCATGCTTTATGCGCGCGTGGCATGGCTTCGAAAGGCCAGCCATGCTCCGTCCCGACAGCCCGTTGCCGGTCGTCGCCACGTCACCGTCGGCCAGGCGGCGCCGACTGCTGACCGCCGGGCTGGCCCTGCCGCTGGGGGCATGGGCCGCGAGCGCGGCCGCCGAGCGGGCCGTCTACCCGACCAGGGCCGTCAAGCTCATCATCCCGTTTCCGGCGGCCGGCGCCACCGACTACGCCGCGCGAGCGATCGGCAATGCCCTGTCGGTGGCGTGGCGCCAGCCCGTGGTGTTCGACAACCGCACCGGCGCCGGCTCGACCATCGGCACCGAGGCCGGCGCCAGGAGCGCGCCCGACGGCTACACGCTGGTGATGGGCATCCCCGCCGGCGTGACGATCGCGCCGCACATCTATCCGAAGCTCGGCTACGACCCGATCCGCGATCTCGCGCCGATCGCCGGCTTCGCGACGTCGCCGCTGGTCGTCGTCGTTCCGGCCGAATCGCCCTTCAGGACCTTCGCCGAGCTCGTCGCGTTCGCGAAGGCGCATCCCCGCGAGCTGAACTACGCCTCCAACGGCAGCGGCTCGCTGCCGCACCTCACGACCGAATGGTTCCTGTCGCTCGCCGGATTGAAGATCACGCACGTGCCTTACCGCGGCAGCGCGCTGGCCCTGCCCGACCTGCTCGCGGGGCGCACCCAGATGATGATCGACATCATCGTCTCGGCCCTGCCGCTCATCGAGGGCGGCAAGCTGCGCGCACTCGCCGTCACAGGCGCACAACCGACCTCGCGCCTGCCGGGCGTACCGACCGTCACGAGCTTCGGCTACCCGGGCTTCGCGTCCGACCAGTGGTACGGCCTCTTCGCGCCGGCCGGGACGCCCGACGGGATCGTCCGGCAGATCGAGCACGACGTCGCGACCGTCACCGGCGATCCGCGCCTGCGCGGCCAGATGTGGCAGCGCGGCGCCGAGATCCGCTACCTGCCCGCCAAGGCCCTCGCCAACGAGGTGCGGACCGATTCGGCACGATGGGCGATCATCGCCAAGGCAGTCGGCGCCCGAGCCGACTAGGCATCGCCACACGCTCATTCGAGACCATGCGCCACCATCACCTCGCTTCCAGCCCAGAGACCGTCCACTGGGGCTGGTTCGACGCCGCCCTCCGTCCCGTGCTGACGATCGACAGCGGCGACCGCGTCACCGTCGAGACGGTCTCGGGCGGCCCGGCCAACCTGCCCGGCGCGGGCTTCCACGTGCCGCCGGAGCTGCTGCAGATCCACGAGCAGTGCCAGCGGCGCCTGCCCGGGCACATCCTCACCGGCCCGATCGCCGTGCGTGGCGCCGCGCCGGGCGACGTGCTCGAAATCCGCATCCTCGACGTGCGGCCGCGCCAGGATTGGGGCTACACCTTCGTGCGGCCGCTCGCCGGTGCGCTTCCGAACGACTTTCCGGCCTTCGAGCAGATGATCGTGAAGCTCGACGTCGAGCGCAACGTCGGCATCCTGCCGTGGGGCACGGAGCTGCCGCTGCGGCCGTTCTTCGGAGTGATGGGCGTGGCGCCGCCGCCGGCCTGGGGCTCGATCTCGACGATCCAGCCGCGGGCCCACGGCGGCAACCTCGACAACAAGGAGCTGGTCCCGGGCTCGACGCTGTACCTGCCGGTGTTCAACGCGGGTGCCGGCCTGTCGTTCGGCGACGGCCACGGCGTGCAGGGCGACGGCGAGGTCTGCACGACGGCGATCGAGACGGCGCTCGAGGGCACGTTCGAGATCGTGGTCCGGCGCGACCTCGGGCTGACCCATCCGCGCGCCGAGACCCCGACCCACCGCATCACCATGGGCATGGACCCCGACCTCGACGACGCCGCCCGCGAGGCGCTGCGTCGCATGATCGACTGGGTCACCGCCGACTCGTCGCTGAGCCGGTCGCAGGCCTTCATGCTGATGAGCCTGTGCGCCGACGTCCGCGTGACGCAGCTCGTCAACGAGCACAAGGGCATCCACGTGATGATGCCGAAGTCGGCGCTCGGGCCGACGCCACCCGCCTGATCGGCCGTCAGCCGAGCGCGCGCCGCGCGTTCTCGAAGATCCGCATCCACGGGCTGCGCGCGCTGCGATCGCCCGATGTCCAGCTCATCTGCACGTTGCGGAAGACACGCTCCGGATGCGGCATCAGCGCCGTGTACCGGCCATCGGCGGTGGTCACTGCGGTCAGACCGCCAGGGCTGCCGTTCGGGTTGGCCGGATAAGCCTCCGTCGCCGCGCCGGTGTGGTCGACGAAGCGGAGCGCGGCATGCACCTTCGCGGCGTCGCCGCGATGCGCGAAGTTCGCGAAGCCTTCGCCGTGCGCCACCGCGATCGGCAGGCGGCTGCCGGCCATGCCGCGGAAGAAGATCGAGGGCGACGGCAGCACCTCGACCATGCCGAGGCGCGCCTCGAACTGCTCGCTGCGGTTGCGCGTGAAGCTCGGCCAGGCATCGGCGCCGGGGATCATCGGCGCCAGCGCCGCCAGCATCTGGCAGCCGTTGCAGACGCCGAGCGCGAAGATGTCGTTGCGCGCGAAGAAGCGCGCGAACTGCTCGGCCAGCATCGGGTTGAAGAGGATCGAACGGGCCCAGCCCTGGCCCGCGCCGAGGGTGTCGCCGTAGCTGAAGCCGCCGCAGGCGACGAAGCCCTGGAAGCCGTCGAGCGACGTGCGGCCGCCCTGCAGGTCGGTCATGTGGACGTCGTAGGTGTCGAAGCCGGCCTGGTCCATGGCATAGCTCAGCTCGACGTGGCTGTTGACGCCCTGCTCGCGCAGCACGGCGAGCCGGGGCCGCGTGCCGACGATCGCCGGTGATGCGATGCCCGCCGGTGTCGACGCGCCCGACGCCGGCGATTCGACGAGATGCACGTGCAGGCCGGTGTCGTCGACGCGGCCGACCGCGTCGTGCTCGGCATCGGCGCAGGCCGGGTTGTCGCGCAGCCTGGCGATGCGCCAGCTCACCTCGTCCCAGGCCTGCTGCAGGTCGCGCAAGGGCGCGCTGAAGACGGCCTTCGCATCGCGCCAGACCTCGACCACGCCGCGTGTCGTCACCTTGCCGATGGCGTGGCTGTGCCGGCTGAGGCCGCAGGCGCGCAGGATCCGCATCGCCTCGTCGCGGCGCGCCGTCGCCACCTCGAGGACGACGCCCAGCTCCTCGTTGAAGAGCGCGCGCAAGGTCAACTCCTCGCGCCGCGCGCTCACCTGGGTCGCCCAGTTCTTGGAGTCGCCGTGCTCGGCGCGGCTGTCGGCGATCCCGTCGCTTTCCGTGACGAGCAGGTCGATGTTCAGGCTGACGCCGACATGGCCGGCGAACGCCATCTCGCACACCGTCGCCCAGAGACCGCCGTCGCTGCGATCGTGGTACGCCAGGACGATGCCGGCCGCACGAAGTTGCCGCATCGCCTCGACCAGCGCCAGCAAGCGCGCCGGGTCGTCCAGATCGGGCACCTCGTTGCCGAACTGGCCGAGCACCTGCGCGAGCATCGAGCCGCCCATCCGCATCCGGCCGGCGCCGAGATCGACGAGCAGGAGCGTGTGGTCGCCGGGATGCAGTTGCGGCGTGAGCGTGTCGCGCACGTCGTCGAGCGTGACGAAGGCGCTGACGACCAGGCTGACCGGCGCCGTCACCTGCTTCGCCTCGCCGCAGTCGCTCCAGCGCGTCCGCATCGACAGGCTGTCCTTGCCGACCGGCACGCTGATGCCGAGCGCCGGGCAAAGCGCCATGCCGACCGCGGCGACCGTGTCGTAGAGGGCGGCGTCGTCGCCGGGCGCACGCGGGTCGTCGCTGCACGCCGCCATCCAGTTGCAGCTGAGCTTGACGCGACCGAGCTCGATCGGCGCGGCCAGCAGGTTGGTGATCGCCTCGCCGACCGCCATGCGGCCCGAGGCGGGCGCGTCGAGCGCGGCGAGCGGCGTGCGCTCGCCCATCGCCATCGCCTCGCCGCGGAAGCCGGCGTAGTCGGCCAGCGTGACGGCGCAATCGGCCACCGGCACCTGCCAGGGCCCGACCATCGGATCGCGGCTGCTCATGCCGCCGACGGTGCGGTCGCCGATCGTGATCAGGAAGCGCTTGCTGGCGACGGTCGGATGGCGGAGCACGTCGAAGGCGACGGTCTTCAGCTCGATGCCGGAAAGATCGAGCGCTGGCTCGACGACCGGAGCGCGCTTCACGTCGCGGTGCATCTTCGGCGGCTTGCCGAGCAGCACGTCGAGCGGCATGTCGATGATGGCCGGCGCGGCGGGATCGTCGGTGGCCGGCTCCCCGGCGTCGATGTCGCCGACGACCAGCGTACGCGCTTCGGTCGCCACGCCGACGACTGCGTACGGGCAGCGTTCGCGCCGGCACATCGCGTCGAACACGGCGAGCGCATCGGCCGCGACGGCCATCACGTAGCGCTCCTGGCTCTCGTTGCACCAGATCTCCTTCGGCGCGAGGCCGCTCTCCTCGACCGGCACCTGGCGCAGGTCGAATCGGGCGCCGCGGCCAGCCCCGTCGATCAGCTCCGGAAACGCGTTGGAGATGCCGCCTGCGCCGACGTCGTGGATCGCCAGGATCGGGTTCTCGTCGCCGAGCGACTGGCAGTGGTTGATGACCTCCTGCGCGCGCCGCTGGATCTCCGGGTTGCCGCGCTGCACCGAATCGAAGTCGAGTTCGGCGGCATTGGCGCCGGCGGCCATCGAGCTGGCCGCGCCGCCGCCCATGCCGATCCGCATGCCCGGGCCGCCGAGCTGCACGAGCAGCGTGCCGGCGGGAAACTCGATCTTGTGCGTCTGCGAGGCGGCGATCGAGCCGAGGCCACCGGCGATCATGATCGGCTTGTGGTACCCGCGCCGCTGGCCACCGACGGTCTGCTCGAAGACGCGGAAGTAGCCGTTCAGGTTGGGCCGGCCGAACTCGTTGTTGAAGGCCGCGCCGCCGAGCGGGCCGTCGATCATGATCTGCAGCGGGCTGGCGATGTGCGCCGGCTTGCCGTAGGGCGAGCGCTCCCAGGGTTCCGGCCGATCGGGGCCCGACAGCAGGTCGGCTCCGGCGACCCCGGAGATCCCGGGCAGGTGCAGGTTCGAGACCGTGAAGCCGGTGAGCCCCGCTTTCGGCTTCGAGCCGCGGCCGGTCGCGCCTTCGTCGCGGATCTCGCCACCGGCGCCGGTCGAGGCGCCCGGGAACGGCGAGATCGCGGTCGGGTGGTTGTGCGTCTCGACCTTCATCAGCACGTGGACCGTCTCGGCGCGGCCGCCGTAGGGCGACGCGGTCGACTGGTGCTGCGGCAGCCATCGCTCGACCTCGCCACCCTCCATCACCGAGGCGTTGTCGCTGTAGGCCACGACGGTGTGCTGCGGCGCCAGCGCATGCGTGTGCCGGATCAACGCGAACATCGAGCGCTCCTGCGGCTCGCCGTCGATCGTGAACGCGGCATTGAAGATCTTGTGCCGGCAGTGCTCGCTGTTGGCCTGCGCGAACATCATCAGCTCGACGTCGGTCGGCGCCCGGCCGATCTCGCGGAAGGCGCGGTGCAGGTAGGCCAGCTCGTCGGCCGACAGGGCGAGGCCGAACGTGCGGTTCGCCGCCGCCAGCGCGGCGCCGTCGTCGCCGACGTCGACCGCGACCATCGGTTCGGCCGCCTTCTCGTCGAACAAATGCGCGAGCTGGTCGCGGTCGGCCAGCACGCTCTCGGTCATCCGGTCGTGCAGCAGGGCCGCCACGGCCGCGTGCTCGTCGCCGTCGAGATGCCTGACGCCGCGCAGGAGCCGCCGCTCCAGGCCGATCCGGTATTCGGTGACGCGTTCGATGCGGTGCACCGGCAGGCCGCAGTTGCGGGCGATGTCGGTCGCCTTCGACGCCCACGGGGAGATGGTGCCGAGCCGCGGCGCGACGACGATGCTCACGTCGTCGGCGGCGCCGTGGAACGGCTCGCCGTAGTGCAGCAGGGCTTCGGCGCGGCCGAGATCGCTGCCGCCGAGCGGCGCTTCGCTCCAGACCACGTGCAGGTAGCGCGCACCGACCGAGGCGACCGCCGGCGCGACGGCGCGCAGCCTTCCGAGCAGCGCCGCGGCGCGAAAATCGGAGAGCGCATTGCCGCCCTCGAAGTGGTTCAGATGCTTGCCGATGGCCATCGCGCGGGGCGGGGAACCCCCGTGAAAGCCCGGGATTCTAGAGCCCCGATGCGATAATTCCGACCATGACGATTTCGATCAAGAGCAGCGCCGACGTCGAGGGCATGCGCATCGCCGGCCGGCTGGCGTCCGAAGTGCTCGACATGCTGACGCCGCACGTCAAGCCCGGCGTCTCGACCGAGGCGCTCGACAAGCTCGCCCACGACCACATCGTCGACGTGCAGGGCGCGATCCCGGCGCCGCTCAACTATGCCCCGCCGGGCTACACGCCCTACCCCAAGTCGATCTGCACCTCGATCAACCACCAGGTCTGCCACGGCATCCCGAACGACCGGCCGCTCAAGAACGGCGACATCGTCAACATCGACGTCACCGTCATCAAGGACGGCTGGCACGGCGACACCAGCCGCATGTTCGTCGTCGGCGAAGGCTCGATCGCCGCGAAGCGCCTCGTGCAGTTCACCTACGAGGCGATGTGGAAGGGGATCGTCAAGGTCCGGCCGGGCACCCATCTCGGCGACATCGGCCACGCGATCCAGACCTTCGCCGAATCGAACGGCTTCTCGATCGTGCGCGAGTTCTGCGGCCACGGCATCGGCGCGAAGTTCCACGAGGAGCCGCAGGTGCTGCATTACGGCCGCCCCGGCACGCTGACCGAGCTCAAGGCCGGCATGATGTTCACGATCGAGCCGATGATCAACTCCGGCAAGCGCGACATCCGCGAGACCGGCGACGGCTGGACCATCGTCACGCGCGACCGCTCGCTCTCCGCGCAGTGGGAGCACACGGTGCTCGTCACCGACACCGGCTACGAGGTCATGACGCTGTCGGCGGGGTCGCCGCCGCCGCCCCCCTTCGTCACCGCCGTGGCCGCCGTCGCCGAGAGCTGAGCGGCTGCGGTCGCGTGCCGTGATCGTCCTCGACTCCGCCAGCCCGGCCATGCCGGCGCTGGCCGACATCCGCATCCGGTACCGCGACGGCAAGGCAGCGTTGCTGCGGCGCTTCGACGAGTCCCGGCCCACGGCGCGCGCCGCCTTGTCGTTCGTCCATGCGTTGGCGGCGGAGGCGGACGACAAGATCCGCACCTTCCAGGCGGATGGTTCGAA
>CAZZVH010000062.1:0-1266 GCA_964657365.1 uncultured Burkholderiaceae bacterium | reverse complement strand
GGCGGAGGCGGACGACACTCTGCTGGCGCTCTGGCGCGGCGCCGGCATGCCGGGCGACGCGGCCCTGGTGGCTGTCGGCGGCTACGGGCGCGGCGAGCTGTTCCCGCATTCCGACGTCGACGTCCTGGTCCTGCTCCCCGACAGCGACAGCGGCGGGATCGGCGACGGCGTGGAGCGGCGCCGCCTGGCGACCGAACGCTTCATCACCGACTGCTGGGACGCCGGCCTGGAGATCGGCTCCAGCGTGCGCACGGTCGACGAATGCGTGGCGATGGCGAAGTCGGACGTGACCGTGCAGACGGCCCTGCTCGAGGCGCGCTTCCTCACCGGCGAGCGCAAGGTCTTCGTCGCGTTCCAGAAGGCGAGCGCCGCGGCGATGGATCCGAAGGCCTTCCTGCGCGCCAAGACGCTCGAGATGCGGCAGCGGCACCAGAAGTACGAGAACACGCCGTATTCGCTGGAGCCGAACTGCAAGGAGAGCCCCGGCGGCCTGCGCGACCTGCAGACCGTGATCTGGGTCGCTCGTGCGGCCGGCCTCGGCCGCACCTGGCAGCAGCTGGCGGCGCACGGGCTCAGCACGCCGTTCGAGATGCGCCAGCTGCAGCGCAACGAGGGCATGCTGAAGCTGATCCGGGCGCGCCTGCACGTGATCGCCGGACGGCGCGAGGACCGTCTGGTGTTCGACCTGCAGACGGCCGTCGCCGAGAGCTTCGGTTATCGCGCCGCCCACGGCCAGCGCGCATCCGAGCGGCTGATGCGTCGCTACTACTGGGCCGCCAAGGCCGTGACGCAGCTCAACCAGATCCTGATGCTCAACATCGAGGAGCGCATCAACGGCCTGCAGGACGCGCCGATGCGGCCGATCAACGACAAGTTCCTCGAGAAGGGCGGCATGCTCGAGGTCGCGAGCGACGATCTCTACGAGCGCGACCCGCACGCCATCCTCGAGACCTTCCTCGTCTACCAGCAGACCGTCGGCCCCAAGGGCCTCTCGGCCCGCACGCTGCGCGCGCTCTACAACGCGCGCAACCTGATGGACGCCGACTTCCGCCGCGATCCGGTGAACCATGCCACGTTCATGAAGATCCTGCAGTCGGAGCTCGGCCAGACGCACGCCTTCCGGCTGATGAACGAGACCAGCGTGCTCGGCCGCTACCTCTGGGTGTTTCGCCGCATCGTCGGCCAGATGCAGCACGATCTCTTCCACGTCTACACGGTCGACCAGCACATCCTGATGGTGCTGCGCAACGTGCGCCGCTTCTTCAT
>CAZZVH010000061.1:10933-12151 GCA_964657365.1 uncultured Burkholderiaceae bacterium | reverse complement strand
CCGCCGTCGACCTTCAACCTGTTCCAGGCCGGCTTCGATGCGACCTGGGAGCTGGATCTCTTCGGCAAGGTGCGGCGCAGTGTCCAGTCCGCCGATGCCGACGTGCGTGCCGCCGAAGCGGCGCGCGCCGATGCCCTCGTGTCGCTCAGCGCCGAGATCGCGCGGGACTACCTGAGCCTGCGCGGCACCGAACGCCAGCGCGACATCGCGCTGGCCGACCTCGCGACGGCCACGCGGATGCAGGGGCTGGTCGCCTCGCGCAACCGCTCCGGCCTGGCGCCGTCGTCCGACGTCGCCGCGCAGGATGCCCAGGTCGATGCCGCGCGGGCGCAGCTGCCGTCGCTCGAGCAATCGATCGGCCAATCGACCAATCGCCTGGCACTCCTGCTGTCGTTGCCGCCCGGCGGCGTTGCCGAGGCTCTCAGGCCGGGCGCCGAGCCGAAGCTTCCGCCCGACGTGCCGATCGGCCTGCCTGGCGACCTGCTGCGCCGGCGCCCCGACATCCGCCAGCGCGAGGCCGAGCTCGATTCGGCGACGGCCCGCATCGGCGTCGCCAAGGCGTCTCTCTTTCCCAGCATCCGCCTCGGCCTCACCGGCGGGCTGCAATCGACCGAGACGTCGAGCCTGTTCGACTGGTCGTCGCGCTTCCTGCTCGGCGGCGCGCAGCTCTCGGTGCCGATCTTCGAGGGCGGCCGGCTCCAGGCGCAGGTGCGGATCGCCGATCTGCAGGCCCAGCAGGCGGTGCTCGCCTATCGGCAGACGGTGCTCTCGGCGTTTCACGACGTCGACAACGCGCTCGTCGCCTACGCCGCCGAGCAGCGACGTCTCGTCTCGCTGCAGCAGCAGCTCGACCAGGCCCGCCGCAGCCGGGCACTGGCGGATGCGCGCTATCGGAGCGGCCTGGCCGCCTACATCGACGTGCTCGACGCGATGCGTCGCGAGCACGAATCGGAGCAGTCGCTCAGCCAGAGCACGGTGACCGCGTCGACGAATCTCGTCGCCCTGTTCAAGGCGCTGGGCGGCGGCTGGGACGACACGGCCGTGGCCGTGCGCTGAACGGTTGCCGGTGGCTCAGGCCTTGCGCGCGCGCTGGATCAGCGCGTCGGTGACGGCGAGCGCCTGCGGTGATCCGTTGGCCTGCGCCGGAGACGTCATGAAGCGTCCCTGGATGGTCAGCGAAGGCACCGAGTCGATCTTGTAGTCGGCGACCAGCTTCTT
>CAZZVH010000061.1:0-10923 GCA_964657365.1 uncultured Burkholderiaceae bacterium | reverse complement strand
CCGCGTCGCCGCCGTTCTTGGCGACGACGGCGGCGATGTCTTCGACCTTGTCGAGGTGCTGCTTCTCGACGTGGAACGCGGCGAAGATCTTCGACTGCATGGCATCGACGGCGCCGATCGTCTCGAGCGCGTAGTACGTCTTGGCGAAGTTCTCGGCGTTGTAGAGGAACGGCACGGGGACGCGCTTGAACGTCACGTCGGCCGGCAGGCCGTGCACCCAGGCCTCGAGCGTCGGCTCGAAGGCGTTGCAGTGCGGGCAGGCGTACGAGAAGAACTCGAGCACCTCGACCTTGCCCTTCGGCACGCCCACCGGCTGCGGCGGATCGAGCTTCGTGAAGTCCCGGCTCTCGACCGGTTCACCCCCCTGGGCCAGGGCGACGCCGGACGACAGGAGCGCCGCCGCGGCGCTGCCGGTGACGAAGATGGCGGTGGAGAAATCGCGTCGGTTCATGGTGGCAGGCATGGTTGGTGAGGGACGGAGTCGGAAGCTGGCGAAGAGTTCAACGCCGGCCGCCGTCTCGGCGCCGACAAGCGGAACGATGCATCACGCGGGCAGCACCTTGATGCGGATCGTCGCTGCCGCGGCGTGACCTTTGTCGCGCAGGCGCGCTTCCAGATGCGGTACGAGGTGGCGAAGCTTGGCGGCCACCGCCGCGTTGGCGCAGAGGAGCGACCAGCCTTCCTCGTCGATCGGCCCGGGCCGGATGCTGGCGGCGAGCCCCGCCGGGAGAAGACCCGCGACGGCGGCGAACATGGCGTTGGATTCGCGCAGGCGCTGCGCGAGCCGGCCGAGGGCGGGGCTGTCGCGCATGACGTCGCCGAGCGGTACGGCGTCGGGAACGGAAAGCGGTCGGCGCAACATGCCAAAAGTCTAGGCCCTGCGGGCGCTCTGCGTGTGCGGGCCGTGGGAACGCGTCCCGAATGATAAAATGCGCACCCCTGCGGATCGTGCCGCCACGTCTCGCGCCTTGCATTTGCACCGCGAGACCGCACTTCCCAGCGAGCTTTTCGCCATCCCGCGTGCCGGGCCTCGCTCCCGGCGGCGCGCGCCACGCCTCACCAACCCTGCCCCGCATGTTGCCCAAGCTTCTCACTTCGATCTTCGGCAGCCGCAACGATCGGCTGCTGAAGCAATACAGACAGGTCGTGCAACAGGTCAACGCGCTGGAGCCGTCGTTCGAGGCGCTGAGCGACGAGGCGCTGCAGGCCAAGACCATCGAGTTCCGGGGCCGCGTGGCCGGGGGCGAATCGCTGGAATCGTTGCTGCCGGAGGCCTTCGCCACGGTTCGCGAAGGCGGCAAGCGCGTCCTGAAGATGCGGCACTTCGACGTGCAGCTGATCGGCGGCATGGCGCTCAACGACGGCAAGATCGCCGAGATGCGCACCGGCGAGGGCAAGACGCTGATGGCGACGCTGCCGGTCTACCTGAATTCGCTGACCGGCAAGGGCGTGCACCTGGTCACCGTCAACGACTACCTCGCCCGGCGCGACGCCGAATGGATGGGCCGGCTCTACAGCTTCCTCGGCCTCACCATCGGCGTCAACACGCCGCAGATGTCCCGTGCCGAGAAGCAGGCGGCCTACGCCGCCGACGTCACTTACGGCACGAACAACGAGTTCGGATTCGACTACCTGCGCGACAACATGGTCCAGGACACGGCCGACCGTGTCGCCCGCGGCCTCGCCTACGCCATCGTCGACGAGGTCGATTCGATCCTGATCGACGAGGCGCGCACGCCGCTCATCATCAGCGGCCAGGCCGAAGACCACACCGAGATGTACGTCAGCATCAACGCTGTCGTGCCGAAGCTGAAGAAGCAGATCGGCGAGCTCGACCTGCGCACCGGCGAAGGCGTGATCGACCCGGGCGATTTCACGGTCGACGAAAAGTCGCACCAGGTGTTCCTCACGGAAGACGGCCACGAGAATGCCGAGCGCTTGCTGCGTGAAGCGGGCCTGCTGGTCGAGGGCGCGAGCCTCTACGACCCGGCGAACATCACGCTCATGCACCACGTGTACGCGGCGCTGCGGGCCAGGCATCTGTACAACCGCGACCAGCACTACGTCGTGCAGCCGGGCGAAGACGGCCGGGGCGAGGTCGTGATCGTCGACGAGTTCACCGGCCGCCTGATGACCGGCCGCCGCTGGAGCGACGGCCTGCACCAGGCCGTCGAGGCCAAGGAAGGCGTGGCGATCCAGAGCGAGAACCAGACGCTCGCCTCGATCACCTTCCAGAACTATTTCCGCATGTACGGGAAGCTCTCGGGCATGACCGGCACGGCCGACACCGAGGCCTACGAGTTCCAGGAGATCTACGGCCTCGAGACCGTCGTCATTCCGCCGAACCTGCCGACGATCCGCAAGGACGAGCTTGATCTCGTCTACAAGACCAATCGCGAGAAATTCGCAGCGGTCATCGAAGACATCCGCGACTGCCACACGCGCGGCCAGCCGGTGCTCGTCGGCACCACCTCGATCGAGAATTCGGAGCTGATCTCCGGCCTGCTCGACAAGGCCAAGCTGCCGCACAGCGTGCTCAACGCGAAGCAGCATGCGCGCGAAGCCGAGATCGTGGCGCAGGCCGGGCGGCCGGGCGTGGTCACCATCGCGACCAACATGGCCGGCCGCGGCACCGACATCGTGCTCGGCGGCAACGTCGAGAACCAGATCAAGGTGATCGATGCCGATGCGTCCGTCGCCGGTGCCGACAAGGCCTCGCGGGCCGCGAAGCTGCATGCGGAATGGCAAGGCCTGCACGACGCCGTGAAGGCGCAGGGCGGGTTGCGCATCATCGCCACCGAGCGGCACGAATCGCGCCGCATCGACAACCAGCTGCGCGGCCGCTCGGGCCGCCAGGGCGACCCCGGCTCATCGCGCTTCTACCTCTCGCTCGACGATTCGCTGATGCGCATCTTCGCCGGCGATCGGGTCCGCTCGATCATGGAGCGGCTGAAGATGCCGGACGGCGAGGCGATCGAGGCCGGCATCGTCACGCGCTCGATCGAAGGGGCGCAGCGCAAGGTCGAGGCGCGCAATTTCGACGTCCGCAAGCAGCTGCTCGAATACGACGACGTCGCCAACGACCAGCGCAAGGTCATCTACCAGCAGCGCAACGACATCCTCGAGGCGGAGACGCTCTCGGCCCAGATCGCGAATCTGCGCGCCAGCACGATGGAAGACGTGGTCCGCACCAGCGTGCCGGCGGAGAGCGTCGAGGAGCAGTGGGACCTGCCGGGCCTCGAGAAGACGCTGCGGGAGGAGTGGCAGCTCGACGTGCCGCTGGTCGCCGAGGTCGAGAAGAGCAGCACCATCACCGACGAGGAGATCGTCGAGAAGGTGCGCCAGGCGGCTGCTGCGGCCTTCGATGCGAAGGTCGAACGCGTCGGCCTGGAGCAGTTCACGCCGTTCATGCGCATGATCCTGCTGCAGTCGATCGACCAGCACTGGCGCGAGCACCTTGCCGCGCTCGACTACCTGCGCCAGGGCATCCACCTGCGCGGCTATGCGCAGAAGAATCCGAAGCAGGAATACAAGCGCGAGGCGTTCGAGCTGTTCTCGCAGCTGCTCGACGTCGTCAAGATGGACGTGACGCGCGTGCTCATGACCGTGCGGGTGCAGTCGGAAGAGGAAGTGACGCGCGCGGCCGAGGCGATCGAGGAACGCGCCGAGCACATCGGCAACGTCACGTACACGCACCCGAACGACGACGGCAGCGTGTCCCAGGAGCAGGGGTTCGCGGCAGACGCGGCGCTCGGCGCGATCGCCGCCGGAATGGCGGCGCCGCTGGCGGGCGAGATGCCGAAGGTCGGTCGCAACGATCCCTGCCCCTGCGGCAGCGGGAAGAAGTACAAGCTCTGCCACGGCAAGCTCGCCTGAAGGCGACCGCCGGCGGCTGAGCGAGCCCGGGCGGCGGAGGGCGAATCAGCCGCCGCGGGGCATGCCGGCCTCGAAGGCCCGCGCCAGGGTGGCCGCGAGGATGGCCATGCGCACCGGCTTCTCGCTGAACACGAGGTCGTGCTTCTTCACCGCCTGTGCGATCTCTTCCTCGTCGACGACGCCCGTGAGCACCTGGGCCGTCAGGACGACGATCGGGCAGGCGGCATCCTGTGCACGCAGTTCGGCGATGAGCTTCAGCGTGCTCGTCTCGCCGACGATCCAGTCGATCACGAAGGCGTCGTAGTGCTGCGCCTTCGAGCTGGAAAGCAGATCGGCTGTCCGGTAGAACGGTCGGGCGTCGTGGTCGGTGGCACCGAAGTGGGCGCAGATCGAGTTAGTCAGGTCCTGATCGTCGTCGAGCACGGCGATCGTCTTGCGATTCGATTTCATGGGTGACGCTTCGAGTCGCTCGATCGCATAGGCCACTTCCCCGGTCGCCTCGCCGGCCAGCAGCGCCACCCAGCCGCCGGAGCTGTTCACGGCCACGACCTGGTTCGGAGAGGGCTGGGCGATGGTGTCGCCGAGCCAGAGCCGGCAGTCGAACATCGCCGCGCCGAGGCGCGCGACACCTTGCACCGACTCCGACGGGCGGACGAGCGCGATGACCTCGTCGAGGGTTTCGCCGAGCAACGCGCCCACCTTCGCCAGATCCTCGAGCGACCAGACCGACGTGCCGCTCATCCGCCGATGCGCCTGCGAGTACGACAGGCCGAGGGCATCGGCAAGCCAGGGCGAGTGCCGGTATTTGGGCAGCCCGTGCCTTTCCAACAGGGCGCGCACGCAGCGTACCGCCATCGACACCGGCTCGTCGTCGATCACTTTTTGCCTCTGGGCGCAAGAAGCGCCTCAGATGAAATTGCGTATTTCGTCATTAAATTAAATGTAACTTCTCACGCTTTTTGAACGAACGTGCGTAATATGTGATTTCCGGTTTGTAAAGAAGTACGAATTGCGCAGACCCTGGGAGGGGGATTGTCCGATGAAAGCATTGCTGATCGACGACGACGCCTGCATCCTTTCCTCGGCGCAACGTGAACTGCTGGCCTTCGGCGGGAGCGTCGGGCTGGTAAACGTCGGCAGTGCGCATGCTGCGAGGCAAGTGCTCGCCAACCACGCCGATTTCGACTTCATCGTCCTGGACGTTCAGTTGCGAGATGGCAACGGGTTCGATCTGCTCGCGGAGCTTTGCCATGCGCAACCCTGCCTGCCGGTGATCGCGCTGTCCGGGTCGGAGCTGAATGCCGACGCGGTGCGGTCGATCTATCTCGGCGCGGTGGCCTTCGTCCCGCGGCGGTCCGGCGGCCGGGGGTTGGTCGCGGCGCTTCGCGCTGTGGCCGCAGGCGAGATCCATGTCGCGACGCCGGCCACGCCGGCCACCGACACGTGGCGCGCGACCTCCGAGTTCACGCCGCGACAGGCCGAGGTGCTGACGCTGCTGATGAAGGGTCAATCCAACAAGACGATCGCTCGCGGCCTCAATCTCGCCGTCGATACCGTCAAGGATCACGTCACGGCGGTCTTGCGATGCCTGAACGTCCAGTCGCGGACGCAAGCGGTTCTGGCGGTCAGCAGAAACGGGAACCACGTCGCCTGGCCCGCCGGTCGTGACCGGCCCGACGTGCCGCGGCACGCCTCGCCGAGGCGATCCGTCGCACCGAATCACGGGGAGGCCGCCCGATGAAGACCTTGCTGATCGATGACCACCCGTTGATCCTGTCGGCGCTCGAGACCCTCATCCAGGGCCTGCATGCGGACGTCTTCCTCGTGGCGGCCCAAACCGCGCAAGCCGCACGGGAAGCGCTCGCCCAGCACTCGCCGTTCGATCTGGTTCTCCTCGACCTGCAGCTCGGCGACGCCGACGGCTTCGACCTGCTGGCCGAGGTGCGCAGCGGCTATCCGTCACTCTCTGTCGTAGTGCTCTCCGCATCCGATCGAAGCGCCGACATCATGCGTTCGATCGAGATGGGCGCCATGGGCTTCGTCCCGAAGCGGGCCTCCAATGCACAGCTGTTCGCGGCGCTCGACCTCGTGATGTCGGGTGGCATCTACGTGCCGCCGATCGGCATGCGGACCAGCGGTGCGAGCCGATTCGCGGAAGAACGGCCACCGGGGACATCGCACAACGCCGATGGCGTCGATGTCCTGCCGACGCTGGAATCGTTCGGCCTGACGCCGCGGCAGACGGAGGTGCTGGCCCTCTTGCTCAGAGGCCAGTCGAACAAGCTCATCGCCCGCGAGCTGAACCTGTCGGTCGAAACCATCAAGGACCATGTGGCCGCGGTGCTGCGCACGCTGAACGTCCACTCCAGGACGCAGGCGGTCCTCGCGGTGAGCCGGATGTCCAGCCAGGGCGCGCTGCTGGCGCGCCGCGAGCCGCGCCAGGTAGCCGCCTAGCGTTCAGTCGTCGGCGCTCCAGAGCGCCGGCTGGCTCGGCCGGGAGAAGTGGCCGATGCCGATCAGCGCCTGCCGCAACTCCGAGCGGTCGATGGGCTTGGCCAGCCAGGTATGGAAGTGGCTGCGCACCTCGTCCGTCGCCTCGGCCGCGCTCATCGCGATGAATCGCGAGTCGCGGTTGGGACCATGGCCCCGCCGGGTCGCCGAAGCCAGCTGATCGCCGCTCGTCACCGGCATGTCGATGTCGACGATCACCGCGTCGTAGGTGCGTGCCGCGAGCAGATTCGCGGCGACGGCGGCCGACGCGGCACGGTCGCACTCGTAACCCAGCTGGTCGACGACGCCGATCAGCGCGTCGAGCACGTCGGCCCGGTCGTCGACGAGCAGAAGGCGCCCGGTCGGCTCGCCCGGGACGGTGTCGTCGGCATCGTCGTCGTCGGCCGCCTCTGCCGGAATCTGCACGGTGAAGGTCGTGCCCCTGCCGGCGCTGCTCGTGACGGAGATCGTTCCGCCGAGGTGATCGACCAGCGTGCGCACGATCGCCAGCCCGATCCCGGAGCCCTCGCCGCGCCTGGCCGAGCCCGTCAACATCTTGTCGGGCGCGAACAGCGTCGGCAGCACGTCCTGCGGAATGCCCGGGCCGGTGTCGGCGACGACGAAGATCAGGCAACCCGACGCGGCGTTGTGCCCATTGAAGGCAACACGCACCTGCCCGGCGTCGGTGTAGCGGATCGAATTGGTGACGAGGTTGGTGAGGACCTGGTCGATGCGGGCGCCGTCGGCCGTCACGAAGACTGGCTGCAAGGGTATGTCGATGACCAGGGATAGGCCCTTCGCTACAGCCAATGGGTTGACGCCATCGGCCATCGCGTGAACGAGGGACAGCACTTCGAAGGGCTCGGGTCGCATTTCCAAGCGTCCCACTTCCCCTTTGGCCAGAGTGAGCAGATCCCGCAATTGCGTGTTGAGAAGCAGAGAAGAGCGACGCATCCTCTCGATCAGTTCTTCGTCATCCGCGTTGGCCTTCGCGTGCCGCAACTCGAACACGTCCAGTGCAGACACCATGCTTTGCAATGGCGAACGCAGTTCGTGGCTGACCTTGGCAAGAAACGAACTGCGAGCCAGCACAACCTCGTTCATGGCACCGAGCCGAGCTCGTTCGACTTCGATGGCCCGGACATTGTGAATTCGCCGAATGAGAGTAGAAAAAAACATCGGCACGAAAGCCAGCATGAGAAACAGCGAGAAGGTCATCTCGACGTTGACTCTCCAGAACTCGTTTATGAGGAGAAAGGGCGCCGCCAGAATGGTGACAACCCAGGACAAGTACATCGTGCGAATTCCATAGCGTATGCCGCTGGGCACGATGACGATCAGCAGGAACGGGTTCAGAAATGCGAACGTGGCCGGATCCTCGGTCATGACGACGATCAGGAAGATCGGATCCAACAACAAGAAAAGGTATTGCAGTGAAACCGGCTGCGCCCGCTTCGCATACAGGAAGCATGCGTGGATCAGACTGATCAAGCCGTACGACAAGATGATCAGAAAAACAAGCCTGCGGCCTTCCCAAGACGAATCGCCATCAAGGCACTGGATTCCCCAGACAACGCAGATACCGAGCGAAGACACGCCTCGATGGACGGCGCGCTGCCGCTCATTCTCTTCACGCAAAGGAACGTCTTGCGCCCCGAAATACTCGGCTAGGCGGTGAGCGACCAGATGTGCTTTGACCATCCTCGTGGCTCCTTCGGCGCGCATGTCTTCTTGAAGAAGCGCATGGTTCAGACCCTTCTAACCGGAAATCGGGCTCTTGATAAGTGGGCGTCGGTCGTGCGCAACTCTCTATGTGCAGACCCGAAGCAAGAGATACCAGCAGGTATCGTTCGTGCTTGATACTAGGCGTCGGACCCCGGAGGACGGAAGTCGTGCAAACGCAGTCGCTAAGTTTCTACGTTCGGATCGCTAGAACTCGCAACGATCTGCAGGCGGCCTGCAGGGTGCGGGCGCAATCTTACGGACACCATCTTCCGCATCTTCACCAGATGTTGCTCGAACCGGATCTGCTTGATGCGGACGAGCACACGTCGGTCGTGCTTTGCGTCGACAAGGCGACTGGCAGTGCCATTGGTACGGCTCGCTTCCAGACAAACAGCGGCGGCCCGCTCTTGATCGAACATAGCGTCGCCGTTCCGGATGCCATTCGCGCGGACTCCAAAGCGGAAATCACCCGCTTGTCCGCGGTCGCAGGCGCCGACCCACTAGTCAAGATCTGCCTGATGAAGGCGAGCTATCTATACTGCATCGCCACTCAAGTGCGCTGGATGGTCATCGGTGCGCGCAACGAAGCCCTCATTCGGCAATATCGAAGGTTGGGCTTTGCCGACGCGTTCGATGACCAGCGGCTGGTTCCATTGCTTCACGCCGGACGGGTTGCACACAGAGTCCTGACGTTGAACGTGACTGCTGTCGAGCGGACTTGGCGCGAACGGAAGCACGCCCTGTACGGTTTCTTTTTCGATACGGTGCATCCGGATATCCAGCTGTTTTCGACCCAGCCGGCGCTGCCGCTACGGCCCTCGCGTTCTGGAGATCGATCGCTGCAACCCGTCACCTTCGGCAGAGGCCATCACGAAGGCCCCTCGCCCCGTGCACCGTCAACGCGTCCGGCCGTGGTCAACTGACAACGCCCGAGGCAAACTGTCGAGCGCACCCTCGCGCTCGCTTTGCCGTAGAGCAAGCCAAGGCCGCATGACTTTGCGGAGCTGATCGTTGGTGAATGGCTTGGCAAGCGAGTCATCCATCCCGGCGGCAAGCGAGCGAAGACCAGTCTCCGCTTCGATGATCGCCGAGAGGGCAATGATCGGCACTCTGGGCAGACCCATGGCGGCTTCTTGCGCCCGAATGGACCGAGTCGCATCGAAACCATCCATGATGGGCATCATGCAATCCATCAGGACGAGGTCTGGCCGGTCGATTTCCCGAAGCGCGCGACGAACCGCTTCGACGCCATCGGAGACATGTTCGACCTGATGCCCCTGATTTGCCAGCATCGCTCCGGCAACCAGAGCGTTCACGTCGTTGTCTTCAACGAGCAAAATACGCGCCCCTAGGTCAACGTCGTCAAAGGTGGTCGAATCCATTCGTTCTGCGTGCGGGGGCTCGGTCACCGGTTGAAATGCAACCCAGAAATCGAACACCGATCCGAATCCAGGCTTGCTCGTCAGCGAAATTCCTCCACCGAGCAACTTGGCGATTTCATGCGCGATCGTGAGGCCAAGACCAGTCCCGTGACGCCTTCCGTCGGCTTGCGGACCCACTTGTTGAAACGCGGTGAAGACGACCTTCTGGTCTTCTTCGTTGATGCCGATGCCCGTGTCGCGAACTTCGAAATGCACTTCGAACGGCCGAGGGCCGGCGCGGACCATCAAGTGGATCCAGCCTTTCTGCGTGAACTTGATTGCGTTGCCGAGCAGGTTGTGGAGGACCTGGCGCATCCGGGCCGGGTCGCCGTTCACCCAGGTTGGCGCCTCGACCTCGCTGTCCAACGTGAACGCGATGCCTTTTTCTGCCGCTCTGAGCGAGTAGATGTCGGCGACTCTTTCGATCTCACTGCTCAGGTCAAAGGGAATCTGCTGAATGCGCATCTGACCGGACTCGACGCGAGAGACATCGATCAGGTCGGTGACCAGACCAAGGAGATGGACTCCCGATGATTCAATGAGCTCCATCCGTCTCTTGACGAGTTCATCGCTCGACTCGACGTGCACGAGTCTTGCGATGCCCAGCATCCCGTGGATCGGGGTTCTCAGTTCATGGCTGACGGTCCCCAGGAATTGACTTTTCACAGCGGACTGCCTCTGGACGAGTTCCAGCGCCTCCGCTCTTTCGGCGGAGATGCGCGCGGTGTGGATCCGCAACAGAAACATTTCCGCGAATTTGGAATTCGATCGTGTGGCAGTGATCAGCATCTGTGCCAGCAACAAGGTGAGACCGATCGCGTAGTAAAAGCCAAACTGGTCACCACGGGCGAGCATGCCGAGAATCATGGATCCGAGGATCGGCACCACGTAGGCAGCCGTTGCGAACCTGCTGACCTGCAGCCCGAAAGTTGCGACGCAAGCGACGCATCCCAGACTGGCGATCGCGAGCGACGCCGTCGCGATGTCCTGTCCCATCAATGAAAATCCCGCGCACCCCCAGACGGCGCCATCGAGCGCGAGAAGCCAGTAGGTGCTTTGCCGCCAAACCGGACCGCCAGGAAATCCACGACGCTTGAAGATGTGTGCCTGGATGACACGAGGCACCGCGATGAATATCTTCAATGCAATCCAGCCATCGACGACGTGCATACCGAACGTCGCCCGAAACTGGATGGCCATGACGACGGCGAAGAGCGTCGCGATCAGCGTTCCGACCGCGGCGTGAGACCAGACCATGCGGAGCTGTTCGTCTGCGACTTTCTCTCCTAACTCGTCGTCCAGTTTCACGCCCAGGCGAGACGCCATTCCCTCAAGAGTGCGCATGTTCAATACCGCTGCAACAACACCGCGAAGTCCGTCGGGCAGGCGAGGCCGTGGACGCTGCAGTGCT
>CAZZVH010000060.1:0-12157 GCA_964657365.1 uncultured Burkholderiaceae bacterium | reverse complement strand
CTCTACATCGGCCCGACCTTCGCCGACGTCGCCAGCTTCGGCATCCTGCTGCTGGTGCTGATCGTGCGGCCGAGCGGCCTGCTCGGCAGGACGGCGTGAAGGGCCCGGCGTGAAGCGGCTCACCGCGCCGCTGGTGCTCGTCGCGCTCGTCGTGCTGGCGGCGTTGCCCTGGTTCGGCTCCGACACGCTGATCCAGTTCGGCATCAACACCCTGCTGCTGGCGGTGCTGGCCCAGGGCTGGAACATCATCGGCGGCTACACCGGCTACGCCTCGTTCGGCAACTCCGTGTTCTACGGCCTGGGCAGCTACGGCGTCGCCATCGCCATGGTCCAGTGGCACCTGCCGTTCGGCGTCGGCATGGTGTTCGGCGTGGTGCTGGCGATCGTCTTCGCCTGCTCGCTCGGGCTGGCCGTGCTGCGCCTCAAGGGCCACTACTTCGCGATCGCCACGCTGGCACTCGCGCAGGTGATGACGGCGATCGTCTCCAACGTGAAGCTGGCCGGCCAGAACGTCGGGCTGGTGCTGCCCCCGCTCAACAACGACCGTCTCTTCTACGAGCTCGCGCTCGGCCTGCTCGTCATCGCCACCGCGACCATCTTCTGGCTGACGCGCAGCCGCTTCGGCTTCGGCCTGATCGCGATCCGCGAGAACGAGGAAGGCGCCGCCGTGATGGGCGTCAACACGACCCTCTACAAGGTGATGGCCTTCACGCTGGCCGGCATCTTCAGCGCGCTGGCCGGTGGCATCCACGCCTACTGGATCACCTTCCTCGACCCCGACAGCGCCTTCGACATCAGCCTCAACGTCAAGATGATCATCATGGCGGTGTTCGGCGGGCCGGGCACCGTCCTCGGCCCGATCGTCGGCGCCTTCACGCTCTCGGCGATCTCGGAGTTCCTGTCGAGCGAGGTGACCAACATCGCCGGGCTGTTCTTCGGCGTCGTCATCGTCGCCGCCGTCGTGCTGATGCCGCGCGGCCTGGCCGACATCGTCCGCAACGTGCCGAAGTCGGGCTGGCGCTACTTCAAGCAGAACATCCGGGCGCACCGTCTGTGAGCGCCGTGTCGTCCGCCGTTCCCGCCAGCGCGGCCGCCGCGCTGCTCGAGGTGCGCCACGCGACGCGGCGCTTCGCCGGGCTGGTGGCCGTGAACGACGTCAGCTTCACGCTCCGTGCCGGCGAGATCCTCGGCCTGATCGGCCCGAACGGCGCCGGCAAGACGACGCTCATCAGCCTGGTCAGCGGCACCTTGCCGCCGAGCCAGGGCGACATCTTCTTCCAGGGCGAATCGATCACCGCCATGCCGGCGTTCCGGCGGGCGCGGCTCGGCATCGGCCGCACCTTCCAGATCATGCGTCCCTTCCCCGGCCTCTCGGTGCTAGACAACGTCGCCGTGGGCGCGCTGTTCGGCCGCGGCGGCGGCCAGCCGAAGCTGGCGGTGGCGCGCGAGCAGGCCCGCGCCTGCCTCGATTTCGTCGGCCTCGGCCGCAACGTCGACCAGCGCGCCGACGAGCTCGGCGGCCCGGGGCGCAAGCGCCTCGAGCTCGCCAAGGCGCTGGCGATGCAGCCCAAGGTGCTGCTCTGCGACGAGGTCATGGCCGGCCTCAACCACGTCGAGATCGACGAGGTGATCGACGTGATCCGGAAGGTCCGCGACCAGGGCATCAGCGTGCTGGTGATCGAGCACGTGATCAAGGCGATCAAGAGCCTGTCGGATCGGCTGCTGGTGCTGCACCACGGCGAGAAGATCGCCGACGGCCTGCCGAACGAGGTGCTGGAGAACGCGACCGTCATCGAGGCCTACCTGGGCAAGAAGCGGGCATGAACGCCAACGGGGAGCGCAAGCCGCTGCTGCGCGTCGAGCACCTGAACGCCGGCTACGGCGAGATGCTGGCGCTGCACGACGCGGCGCTCGAGATCTATCCGGCCGAGATCGTCGCGCTGGTCGGCAGCAACGGCGCCGGCAAGACGACGCTGCTGCGCGCGCTGTCGCGCGTGATCGGCAGCACCGGCAGCATCGTCTTCGACGGCCACGAGTTGAACGGCCTGACGCCCGACCAGGTGTTCGGACTCGGCCTCGTGCAGGTGCCGGAAGGCCGCCAGCTGTTCGACCGCATGACGGTGCAGGACAACCTGCTGATGGGCGCCTATCGTCGCGACGACAAGACCGCGGTGGCGCGCGATCTCGAGAGGATGTACGCCATGTTCCCGCGCCTGCGCGAACGCACCCGCCAGCTCGCGGGCAGCATGTCGGGCGGCGAGCAGCAGATGTGCGCGATGGCCCGCGCCATGATGGCGGCGCCGACGCTGATGATGGTCGACGAGATGAGCCTCGGCCTCGCGCCGGTGGTCGTGCAGCAGCTGATGGACGTGCTCGAGACGATCCGCGGCGAAGGCGTGACCGTGCTCCTGGTGGAGCAGGACGTGCAGATCGCGCTGGGCGGCGCCGACCGCGGCTACGTGCTCGAGACCGGGCGCGTCGTGCACAGCGGCCTGGCCAGCGAACTGATCGACGATCCTGCCGTCCGCCAGGCCTACCTCGGGCTGTGAGCTGCGAAGGCCCGCGCGCCCGTCGATGCCCGGGCGTGCGTCAGAATGAGACCGTGATCTCCCGCCCCATCAAGCTCTTCGCCGCCCTGCTCGTATCCGGCCTGGCCGCCACGCCGGCGCTGGCCCAGCGCGATCCGCGCATCGAGGCGCTCGGCGCCTTCGACCAGATCGCCATCGAATGCGCCCACGACGGCGGCGAGGCCGTCATCGACGGCTACCGGCTCAAGCTCTGGCGCGCCTACCTCGGCCCCGCCGAGAGCGGCTCCGACCGCGACGTGCGCGACATGATCGCCGGGCTGCGCCGGGACATCTTCAACGACGTCGCCGACGAGTTGCTGCGGCAGTACAAGGCGGCCAAGGCGGCGATCCCGAAGGTCGGCACGCTCGGCGACGCCGACCAGCAGACTTTCTACAAGCTGTGCGAATCGCCGACGATCCACGGCCTGCCCGACCGCAAGTAGCCCGGGCCGGCCGGCATCACATCGTCAGCGTGCGCCAGGTGTCGCCGCGGAACTCGCCGCCGGCGATGACGCCGGCCTGGCGCATCCGGCGCAGGTAGCGCAGCGCCGTCGGGCAGGCCACGCCGATGGCGTCGGCCACCTGCATCACGGTCGCGCCGTGGGCCCGTGCGGCGATGAAGGCGACGATCCGCGTGTCGGTGGTGACCTCCGGCTCCGAGAGCAGGACGCTGGGAGAATCGCCGCGCCGGACCACGCGCCGGGCCTGTTCGGGCCAGTGGAAGTGCGGCGGCGGCGCCGGATCCGCGAGCGCCCGGAATGCTGTCGACCAAGAGTCGTCCATGTCGGTGTCCTGAAAAATTCGCGCGCGTGCCTGTCTCGTGCGCCTACCGACGAATAACGGGATCTCCCGCCGAAAAGCGCCATCCGTCACCGTTGCTTACGTTTGGGCGACGTCCACCCACTCCGCTCCGGCAAGCGCCACGAGCCGCGACGTGGCGATCCGCACGGCGCTGTGCGCGGCGCCTGCCGCCGGCACGACGATGTCGAACGCGCGCAGCGATGCATCCGCGTAAACCCGCAGCGGCGACGGCAGGCCGAACGGGCAGACACCGCCGACCGGATGGCCGGTGGCGGAGAGCACGTCGTCGGCATCGAGCAGCTTCGCCTTGGCGCCGAAGCGCTCCTTGTACTTGCGGTTGTCGATGCGGGCGTCGCCGGCCATCACCAGCAGGACCACCTGGTCGCGCAGGCGCAGCGACAGCGTCTTGGCGATCTGGCCGGGCGCGACGCCATGCGCCTCGGCGGCGAGCGCGACAGTGGCGGTGCTGCCCGGCGATTCCAGGACCTCGATGTCGGGGGCGTGCGCGGCGAAGAAGGCTCGGACGGATTGCAGGCTCATGGCTCGCCGTGATCGTCGGGGTTCGACCCCGGGAGTTTCCGGGCTGTGCCGGCACCGGTCAACGGGTAGGCTCGCGGACCACCAGGAGACGACGTTTGAAGACCTACCGCATCGCGACGATCCCGGGCGACGGCATCGGCAAGGAAGTGGTGCCGGCCGGCGTCGAACTGCTCGACGCGCTGGCAGCCGGCGACGACGGCTTCCGCTTCGAGTGCGAGCATTTCGGCTGGGGCGGCGACTGGTACCGCGCCCACGGCGTGATGATGCCGGACGACGGGCTCGATGCGCTGCGCCACAAGGACGCGATCCTGTTCGGCTCGGCAGGCGATCCGCACATCCCCGACCACATCACGCTCTGGGGCCTGCGCCTGAAGATCTGCCAGGGCTTCGACCAGTACGCCAACGTCCGGCCGACGCGCATCCTGCCCGGCATCGACGCGCCGCTCAAGCGCTGCCGGCCGGAAGACCTGGACTGGGTCATCGTGCGCGAGAACTCCGAGGGCGAATACGCCGGCGTCGGCGGCCGCGTCCACCAGGGCCATCCGATCGAGGTCGCGAGCGACGTCACCGTGATGACGCGGGTCGGCGTCGAGCGCGTCATCCGCTTCGCCTTCGCGCTGGCCCGCTCGCGGCCGCGCAAGCACCTCACCGTCGTGACGAAGAGCAATGCGCAGCGCCACGCGATGGTGATGTGGGACGAGATCGCGGTGCAGATCGCCGCGGAGTTCCCGGACGTGACCTGGGACAAGGAGCTGGTCGACGCGACGACCGCGCGCATGGTCAACCGGCCGGCCTCGCTCGACACGCTGGTCGCCACCAACCTGCACGCCGACGTGCTGAGCGACCTGGCCGCCGCGCTCGCCGGCAGCCTCGGCATCGCGCCGACCGGCAACATCGATCCCGAGCGTCGCTATCCGTCGATGTTCGAGCCCATCCACGGCTCGGCGTTCGACATCATGGGCACGGGGCTGGCGAATCCGATCGGCACGTTCTGGTCGATCGTGATGATGCTCGAGCACCTCGGCGAAGCTGCGGCAGCGGCGCGCACCATGCAGGCGATCGAGCGCGTCACCGCCGATCGATCGCTGCACACGCAGGACCTCGGCGGCTCGGCCACGACAGCGCAGGTCACGAAGGCCGTCTGCGATCAACTGGCCGGTTCGCACCGGCACTGAGGAGCCCGGAATGCCCGCTTCCATCACGCGACGCCGCACGCTGCATCGCATCGTCGCGCTGGCGCTGCTGGCCGGCACGTCCCTGCTCGCGCAGGCACAGGAGTACCCGAGCAGGACGATCACGATCGTCGTGCCCTTCCCGCCCGGCGGGACGACCGATCTCGTCGCCCGCACGCTGGCCGAGTCGCTGACGAAGAGCCTGGGCCGGGCGGTGCTGGTGGAGAACCGGCCGGGCGCCGGCACGACCGTGGGCGCCGACTACGTCGCCAAGGCGAAGCCCGACGGCTACGTGCTGCTGATGGGCGCGGTGCATCACACGATCGCACCGAGCGTCTACAAGAAGCTCTCGTACGACTTCCAGCGAGACTTCGCGCCGATCACGACGGTCGCCTCCGTGCCCAACGTGCTGGCCGTCAACCCGCTCGTCACGCCGGTGAAGAACGTGGCCGAGCTGATCGCGCTGGCCAGGGCATCGGCCGCGAAGCCGCTCAGCTTCGGCTCGAACGGCAACGGCACCGCGCAGCACCTCATCGGCACGCTGTTCCAGCTGCAGACGGGCACGACGCTGCTGCACGTGCCGTACAAAGGCAGCGCGCCGCTGACCACCGCCCTGCTCGGCGGCGAGGTGAACATGTCGTTCGACAGCATCACGGCCGGGCTGCCGTTCATGAAAAGCGGCAAGCTGCTGCCGCTGGCGGTCACCTCCCATGCGCGCACGACCTT
The DNA here is from genome assembly GCA_964657365.1 of uncultured Burkholderiaceae bacterium. Lineage (GTDB taxonomy): Bacteria > Pseudomonadota > Gammaproteobacteria > Burkholderiales > Burkholderiaceae_C > Schlegelella_A. The sequence continues at coordinate 6,351 of CAZZVH010000060.1, read as the reverse complement.
CCTGCCCAACGTGCCCACCCTGGAAGAGTCGGGCCTGCCGGGCTTCGACATCCAGACCTGGTACGGCGTGCTCGCGCCGGCGGCCACGCCGAAGGCCGTGCTCGAACGGCTGGGCGTCGAGATGCTCAGGATCGTCAAGTCGCCGCAGTTCGCGGCGTCGATGGCGGCAGGCGGCTGCGAGCCCATGGGCAGCACGCCGGCCGAGATGGCGGCGCTCGTCGCCAGCGAGACGGTGAAGTACGCGAAGATCGTCAAGGACGGGAACATCGCGATCGAGTGATGCTGCGAAAATCGCGCCATGCCTGAACCGACGAACGCCGGCGGCGCGCATCGCGATCCGCTCCACGGCCTGACGCTCGAGGCGATCGTCACTGCATTGGTCGACCATTTCGGCTGGGCGGATCTCGGCGAACGGATCCCGGTGCGCTGCTTCCAGAGCGACCCGAGCGTCAAGTCGAGCCTGACGTTCCTCAGGCGCACGCCTTGGGCGCGCGAGAAGGTCGAGAGCCTCTACCTCTTCATGCTGCGCGACATCCGGCGTGGCGGGCAGCCGGTGTCGCCATGCTCCGATACCTGACCGGCTACCCCCCGGCGCTGCTCGATCAGGTCCGCACGCTCATCGCCGAGGGCAGGCTGGCCGACAGCGTCCGGCGGCGCTATCCCGACGGCCACGACGTCCACAACGACCGCGCGCTCTACGACTACGTCGGCGAGCTCAAGTCGCGCTTCATGCGCAATGCCGGGCCGCTGTCGAAGGTGCAGTACGACACCACCCTGCACGTCGTGCGCAACGCGCTGGGCACGCACACGACCGTGTCGCGCGTGCAGGGCGGCCGGCTGAAGGCCAAGCGCGAGATCCGCGTCGCCAGCCTGTTCAAGGCGGGGCCGGCGCCGTTCCTGAAGATGATCGTCGTGCACGAGCTCGCGCACTTGAAGGAGAGCGAGCACGACCGGGCGTTCTACGCGCTCTGCACGCACATGGAGCCCGACTACCACCGGCTCGAGCTCGACACGCGCCTGTGGCTGACCGCGCTCGAGCTGGATCCGGCGAAGGCCGGCTGAGCCGACGTCTCTTCGCGACGCCGTCAGCGCGGCTTGCGGTAGCCATCGGCGATCCATGCCGACGCGCTCTGCGCGCTGAGCCGGAAACCGGCGCCGACGCGAATGCTGGCACGCTCGTCGCCGTCGGGGCCGGCGGCGCTGAGGGTCGCGTAGGGATCGTCCTCGTCCGGCACGATGTCGAGCTTGACGGTGATGCGCTCGTCGCCGGCGCTGACGACGACGCTCCGGTGGTGCACGGCCTCGACGTGCTGCTCGTGCCGCCGAAGCACCTCGGCGGCCGTCTTGACGAGCGTGTTGAACGCGGCGCTGTCGAGCGGCTTGGGATTCTTCTTGTCGCGGCCCATCGTCCACGGCCCGACCAGTGCCGGCTCGACCTCGCCGTCCTTGTACATCTCGACCGCCCAGCCTTCGTCGTCCTCGTTCTTGACGACGCGGGCGGTCCAGCCGTTGTCCTGCCAGAGGCGGTCTTCGGTGGTCTTCATCGATCGTCGTTGCCGCCGAACAGGCTGCCGAGCAAGCCGCCGACGACCGCTGTCGTGGCGATGGTGCCGACCGTTCCTGCTGTGCTGCCGCCGCGCTCGCCGCCCTGCGGCAGATAGCGGCCGATCTCCTCGGCCAGATTCATGACCGGCATGCTCTGCAGCCAGACCTTGCCCGGTCCGGTGAGCGTGGCGAGGAACAGGCCCTCGCCGCCGAACAGGATGTTCCGGAAGCCCGGCACGAGGTGGATGTCGAACGACACCGTCGGTTCCTGGATGCCGATGTGGCCGGCGTGCACGAGCAGCCGCTCGGCCGGCGCCAATGTGCGCTCGACGACCTCGCCCGAGAGATCGAGCCAGACCGTCCCGGGTCCGGTCACCTTCTGCAGGATGAAGCCTTCGCCGCCGAAGATGCCGGCGCCGAGCCGGCGTTGCCAGGCGATCTCGAGCGCCACCGATTTCTCGGCGCAGAGGAAAGTCTCCTTGCGGCAGATCAGCGATTCGCCGGGCGCCAGCGTCTTCGCGACGATGGTGCCCGGGAAGCGGGGCGCGAAAGAAATGTGCGCCGGGCCGCGGGCCGTGAAGTCGGTGATGAAGAGGCTGCCTCCGCTCAGGCTGCGCTTGATGCCCGCGAACAGGCCGCCGCCGATGTTGGTGTTCATCGCGATCGTGTCCGACATCCAGGCCATGCAGTTGGTCTGGCTGTAGACGGTCTCGCCGGTGGCGAGCTCGATCGCGACGGTCTGCATGACGGTGCCGGAAAGCTGGTACTGCATGGGGTTCTCCGTGGGTTGCTGGTCGAGGCCGGGGCTTCAGCGGATCTTGGCCGCTTCGCCTTCCATCTGCGTCACCAGCCTGTCCATCTGGTCGATCACGGCCTGCACCGTGGCGCGCTGCGTCAGGTCGACGCCGGCCTTCTTCAGCTGCGTCATCGGCTGGTCGTTGCCGCCGCTGCGCAGCAACGTCAGGTAGCGGGCGGTCGCGGCCTGGCGCGCGTCGGCCGGGCCGCTGGTCATGGCGCCGTAGAGCTGCGCCGACGATGCGAAGCAGGTCGCGTACTGGTAGACGTAGTAGGGTGTGTTGAAGAAATGCGGGATGCGCGCCCAGGTGTACTTGTAGAAGTCGTCGACGCTCAGGGCGTCGCCCCAATAGTCTGTCAGCAAGCCGGCGTACAGCGCGTCGAGCACCTCGGTCGTGAGCGGCTGGCCCTTCTCGACGAGCCGGTGCGCCTGCAGCTCGAAATCGGCGAACAGCACCTGCGTGTAGAACGTGCCGACGATCGAGTCGACGGCATGCTGCAGCAGCAGGAAGCGCTCCTTCGGGTCGCTCGTGCGCGCCAGCAACTGGTCGAGCAGGAAGCGCTCGTTGGTGGTCGATGCGACCTCGGCGACGAAGATCGTGTAGTCGGCCGTGACGAACGGCTGCGTCTCGTACGACAGCACCGTGTGCATGGCGTGGCCGGCCTCGTGGGCCAGCGTGAACGCGGCGTCGAGCGTGTCGTTGTAGTTCATCAGCAGGTACGGCCCGACGCCGTACACGCCGGCGTTGTAGGCGCCGCTGCGCTTGCCTTCGCTCTCGTAGACGTCGACCCGGCCGCCGGAGACGAAGCGCTTGTACTTGGCGACGTAGTCGTCGCCGAGCGGCGCCACGGAGGCGATCGCGAGCTCGCGCGCCTGCTCGTAGGGATAGGTCTTGTCGCTGCGGTAGACCGGCACGAAGTTGTCGTAGAGGTGGTAGCTGTCGAGTCCGAGCAGCTTCTTGCGCAGGCGCATGTAGCGCTGCAGCGGGCCGGTGCCGGCATGCGTCGCCTCGATCAGGTTCTCGACCACGGCACGCGGAATCGCGTTGCCGTCGAGCGCGGCGTCGAGCGTGCTGTCGAAGTTGCGGGCCTGGGCGATGAACCAGTCTCGCTGCAGCAGACCGTTGTAGATGGCTGCGTAGGTGTTCGCCGTGGCGCCGTAGGTGCCGACGTGCAGGGCGGCCGCCTTGCCGCGATCGGCCTGGTCGGGGTTCTTCTCGAGCAGGGCGCCGTAGTTGCCGGGGCTGAGCACGATCTCCTTGCCGTCGGCCTGGCGCATCGTCGGGAATATGATGTCGGAAGTGCTGAGCTCCTGGTAGGTGGCCGTCGGCGTGTCGTTGAACTGCGCCGCCAGCGAGAGCAGCCGCTCGCCCTTGTCGTCGAGCACGTGCGCCTTCTGGCGGAAGGCCTCGAGGATCGGGAAGCGATAGGGCTGCAGCGCCGGCGTCCCGGCAAGCCAGCCGGTGACGGTGGCCTCGGGAAGGGTCAGCAGCTCGGGGGTGAACCAGGCCGAGGCGGTCGTGAACTTCGCGAACACCGCGCCGACCCGCTGGAAGCGGCCCGCCACCGCCTGGTCACGCGTGTCGATGTCGCGCTGCAGCGAGGCGTAGCGATAGATGCGGTACTGCAGCTTGCCGATGTCGTCGTAGGCCTGGTAGACCTTCAGCAGTTGCCCCGGGCCCTGCGCCAGCGTGCCCTTGAACGCCCCGAAGGCGTCCATGCGGGCGTCCATCTCCTTCATGCCGGCTTCCCAGGCCGCCCAGCCCGGGTAGATGGCGGAGAAATCCCAGCGATATTCGGCAGGGATATCGGCACGGTTGCGCGTGGCCGGCTTGGCGGCGACGGCCGCGGTCGACACGACGGCGGCGCACAGGGCGGTGGTGAGGGCGAGGGTCATCTTCATGGCTCGAGCGATCGGCGAGGAGTGGTCGATCCACGAGTGTCCCTCATCGAGCGTCGCACCTCGGACAGCGCCGTGCCGCCGCAGCCATCGACCGGTGCGGCGCCGCCCAAAGGCGCCCCGGCCCGATCAGAACTTGAACGTGCCGACGACGTTGTAGGAACGCGCCGTCGCCTTGTCGCCGGAATAATTGATCCGGGTGGAATCGACCGCGACGCCGAGCTCGAGGTTCTGCGTGAACGCGTAGTTGAGGCCGAGGCCGGCGTAAGCCGCCGTCTTGGTGTCCGAATCGTCGGCCGACGTGGCGCCCGACGTCGCACTCACGGTCGTGCGCACGGACGCGACGCCGAGCCGCGCGATGCCGGTCCATTCGTTGTGGGCACCGAACGGCAGCAGCGCCGCCACGCCGAGCCCGAAGGCGCGTCCCTTGATGCTGGCATCGATCGCGCCGTCGTCGAACGGGACGGTCGCCTTGACCTTGCCCAGGTCGGCGACCGACGCTTCGATCGCCAGGTTCGGCAGGACCTTGTAGCCGATCAGCAGCCGCACCGCCGTTCCCTTGTCGTCGCACGACGACGTGCCGGCGCAGTCGACGCTGATGTGCGAGGGGCCGGCCGAGACGCTGAGGTAGCCGTTGGTCGGCATGGCTTGCGCCGATGCGGCCTGGATCCAGCCGGTCGCGACCATGGCGAGAGCGGCCTTGCAGAGCTTGTTCATGTCTTCTCCTGGGTGCGATCGCGGCGCGGACCATTCCGGACGCGATGCGACGCCAGTGTTCGGCGGGCCGCGACCGGGAGGCACTGGTGCAAACCCAGCGCGCGACACACCCTCTGGTGGGAGTGTCAGCGGGGCGGCGAGGCCCCCGATGGGGGGTCGCCCGGTCGCGCTGTCTTCAGCGTGATGTCCGACAGGATATCTCGGCCCTCTTCGAATCCCTTGCCGCCGTTATAGTCGTCCGTACACGTCGACGACCGCCGAGGACACCATGACCGCCCCCACCGCCCGCCCCGACCGTGCTGCCCTGCGCATGCTCGTCGCCTGCGCCCTGTCGTTCGCCAGCGCCGCGACGCTGGCCGCCGATCTCACCGTCTCGGCCGCCGCCAGCCTCACCAACGCGTTCACGGAGATCGGCCGCGGCTTCGAGGCCGCCCATCCCGACACGAAGGTCCAGTTCAACTTCGCATCCTCGGGCGCGCTGCTGCAGCAGATCGCCAAGGGCGCGCCGGTCGACGTCTTCGCCAGCGCCGACCAGGAGACGATGAACCAGGCCGAGCAGCAGCAGCTCGTCAAGCCGGGCACGCGCGCCAACTTCGTCAGCAATTCGCTGGTCGTCATCGTGCCGATGGATGCCACGTCCGCGCCGAAGACCTTGTCCGACCTGACGGCGCCCGCCATCAGGCACGTCGCCATCGGCGTGCCGGCCAGCGTGCCGGTCGGGCGCTACACCAGGGCCGTGCTCGAGAAGGCGCAGCTCTGGCCGCAGATCGAGGCGAAGATGATCGGCGCGCAGTCGGTGCGGCAGGCGCTCGACTATGTCGCGCGCGGCGAGGTCGAGGCCGGCTTCGTCTACGGCACCGACGCGGCCATCATGCCGGACAAGGTGAAGGTCGCCTTCACCGTGCCGACCGATTCGCCGGTCCTCTATCCGATCGCTCCGGTCGCCGCCAGCACCAACGCCGCCGCGGCCCGGGCCTTCGTCGCCTACGTGGTCTCGCCGGCCGGGCAGGCCACGCTCGCCAGGTACGGCTTCGGCAAGCCGTAGGTCGGCGCCGTGGAGCCGGCCTGGGTCGCGCTCGGCCTGTCCCTCAAGGTCGCGCTCTGGGCGACCGCAATCGACCTGATCCTCGGCGTCGCCGTCGGATTCGCGCTGGCGCGCTGGCGCTTCCCGGGCCGCGAGCTGCTCGATTCGATCCTGCTGCTGCCGATGGTGCTGCCGCCGACCGTCCTCGGCTACTACCTGCTCGTCGTCATCGGCCGGCGCGGCTGGCTCGGCGGCTGGCTCGAGCGCAGCTTCGGCATCCATCTCATCTTCACCTGGCAAGGCGCGGTGATCGCCGCGGCGATCGTCGCCTTCCCGTTCGTCTGCAAGTCGGCGCGGGCCGCGTTCGAAT
>CAZZVH010000059.1:3410-12219 GCA_964657365.1 uncultured Burkholderiaceae bacterium | reverse complement strand
GGCTGGCGTCGCGCTCGGCCGCGGTGCTCGACGAGAGCGGCCGGCCGACCCGGCGCGTCGGCGTCAACTGGGACGTCAGCGAGGCGAAGGAGGCCGAGCGGGTGCGCCAGCAGGCGGCGCTGGCCGAGCGCGAGATCCAGGCCAAGTCGCAATTCCTCTCGCGCATGAGCCACGAGCTGCGAACGCCCCTGAATGCCGTGCTCGGCTTCACGCAGCTGCTGCAGATCGAGGCCCGGCGGGCTTCCAACGCCGGCCAGCTGGCCAAGCTGGGCCACATCCGCTCGGCCGGCGACCACCTGCTCTCGCTCATCAACGACGTGCTCGACCTCTCCGGCCTGGAGTCGGGCGACATGAAGCTCGCGAACCAGGCCGTCGACCTCGGGCCGCTGATCCGCCAGTCGGTGCCGCTGGTGGAATCGCTGGCCTCGCAACACGGCGTGCAGCTCGAGATCGGCCCGGTCGCGGGCATCGCGACCGGCGACCCGACGCGGCTGCGGCAGGTGCTCATCAACCTGCTCTCGAACGCGATCAAGTACAACCGGCGCGGCGGCCGGGTCGTCGTGCAGGCCCGCGAAGACGGGACGTCGACGGTCCTCAGCGTCCGCGACACCGGCCGCGGTCTCGACGCGCGCCAGCTGGCCGGCCTGTTCGAGCCGTTCAACCGCTTCGGGGCCGAGAGCGAAGGCATCGAGGGCACCGGCATCGGCCTGACCATCGTCAAGGCGCTGGTGACAGGCATGGGCGGCACCATCGCGGTCAGCAGCACGCCCGGCGCGGGCACGGTCTTCGAGGTCGCCCTGCCTGCCGGCCGAGCCGACGCACCCCGGCTTCCGCAGGGCCCCGACCCCGCCGACACGCCCGTGCACGAACCCATGCCGCCACGCCCCGGCCACGTGCTCTACATCGAGGACAACCAGGTCAACGTGCTGCTGGTGGAGGAACTGGTGCGCAGCATCGGCGGGCTGTCGATCACCTCGGAGCTCACTGGCGAAAGCGGCGTGGCGCGCGCGAAGGCGCTGCATCCCGACCTCGTGCTGGTCGATCTGCAGCTGCCAGACTTCGACGGCTTCGAGGTGTTGCGCCGCTTGCGCGCCGATCCCGGGACGCGCGACATTCCGTGCGTCGCGCTCTCCGCCAACGCGATCCCGGAGGACATCGAGCGCGGCCTCGCCGCCGGCTTCGTCGACTACTGGACCAAGCCGATCGACTTCAGCGCCTTCCTGGCGGCCCTGCGCAAGCGGTTCCCGACCACGGCGCAGGCCCGCACGTCGGCCACTGCAAGCCAGCCGACGACGACCCGCTGAGCGCGACCCGCGGCAGGCGTGCCCGGGCCGCCTTTCAGGCCGTCGCTTCCTCGAGCAGGCCGCGGCCCTTGAGCATCGGCTGCGGCGTCGGCGCCCGTCCCCGGAACGACTTGTAGGCCGCGGTCGGCTCGATCGAATTGCCCGAGGCGTAGATGAAGCGCATCAGTCGTTTGGCGACCGCCGCGTCGAACGGATTGCCGGCCTCGACGAACGCCTCGAAGCCGTCGGCGTCGAGCACTTCGGCCCACAGGTACACGTAGTAGGCCGCCGCATAGCCAGATCCGGCGAAGAGATGCTGGAAGTGCGTCAGCCGGTGGTTGAGGCCGACTCCCGACGGCAAGCCGATCTTGTCGAGTTCGGCGCGCTCGAAGGCGACGACGTCGGTGACGGGATCCACGGCCTGCGCGTGCACGGCCATGTCGACCAGCGCCGAGGCGGTGTAGCGGACCGTCTCGTAGCCCTGGTTGAAGTGGCGCGCAGCGTGCAGCTTGTCGACCAGCGCATCGGGAATCGGCTCGCCGGTGACGACATGGCGCGCATGGCGCTTCAGCACTTCCGGCTCCTCGAGCCAGTGCTCGAACAGCTGCGACGGCAGCTCGACGAAATCGCGCAGCACGTTCGTGCCCGAGAGCCGCTCGTAGGTGACGTTCGAGAGCAGGCCGTGCAGGCCGTGGCCGAATTCGTGGAAGAGCGTGCGCGCGTCGTCGAAGCTCAGCAGCGTCGGCTCGCCCGGCGCGCCCTTGGCGAAGTTGTTGTTGTTGACGATGATGGGCAGGACCGCCGCATCGCCGGTGCCGCCGTTCTTCGACTGCGAACGGTAGGTGCTCATCCAGGCGCCGCTGCGCTTGGTCGGCCGCGCGAAGTTGTCGTGCAGGAACACGCCGATCGCCCGACCGTCGTCCGCCTGCACTTCGTATACCTTCACGTCGGGGTGGTAGACGGCGATCTCCGGCCTGGGCACGAAGCGCAGGCCGAACAGGCGCCCGGCGCAATCGAAGGCCGCCTCGGCGATGCGCTCGAGCGGGAAATACGGTTTGACCTCGGCCTCGTCGAGGGCGTAGCGCTGGTGGCGGAGCTTCTCCGCGTAGAAGCGCCAGTCCCAGGCCTTGACCACGCCCGGCTCGCCGCGGGCGCGTGCGATCTCCTCCAGCGCCTCGCGCTCGACGATCGCGCGCGCCTTGGCCGGTTGCCAGACCTGCATCAGCAGCGACGTCACCGCCTCCTGCGTGCCGGCCATCGTGTCGGCGAGCGCGTAGTCGGCGTACGACGCGAATCCGTGCAACCGCGCCTGCTCCAGGCGCAGCGCGAGGATCTCGGCGGCCACGGTGCGGTTGTCGGTGGGGCCTGCCTGCTCGCCACGGGTCGTCCATGCGCGCCAGGCCTGCTCGCGCAGGTCGCGGCGCTCCGAGAACGTCAGGAAGGGCACGATGTGGGAGCGCGACAGCGTCACCAGGTGGGCATCGGCGATGCCCCGGTCGCTGGCCGCCTGCCGGGTCGCCGTGCGCACGAAATCGGGCAGGCCGGCCAGATCGGCCTCGCCGGTCAGCAGCAGGCGGAAGCCGGATTCGTCGGCCAGCACGTTCTGGCCGAAGCGCGTCGTGAGGTCGGCGAGGCGCTGCATGACCTCGGCGTAGCGCTTCTGCGAGGCGGCGCCCATGCGCGCACCGGCGCGGACGAAGTCGAGATGGAAACGTTCGAGTGCGCGCAATTGCTCGCTGTCGAGCCCGAGCTGGGCGCGTCGCTCGTGCAGCGTGTCGATGCGCGCGAACAGCTCGCGGTGCATCGAGATGCGGCTGCCGTGCGCCGCCATCAGCGGTGCCATCTCGCGCTCCACGGCCTGCAGCTCCGGCGATGTCTCGCTGGAGGTCAGGTTGTAGAAGAGGCTGCTGATCCGGTCGAGGTTGCGGCCGGCGCGGTCGAATGCGCCGATGGTGTTGGCGAAGGTCGGCGCCTCGTGCGATCGGCCGATGGCGTCGATCTCGTCGAGGTTGGCGCGCATCGCCGCCTCGAACGCCGGCGCGAAGTGTTCCGGGCGGACATCGGCGAACGGCGGCAGCCCGTAGGGGCCGGTCCAGGTTTGCAGCAACGGGTTGGTGGCGTCGTTCATTTCTTGCGCTTCGTGGTCGGGGCGAGGAGCTCGTTCTCGTCGTAGCGCTGGTTCTCGCAGGTTGTCGCGTAGCGCGCCTTCGACGCGTTGACGAGATCGGCCTTGGCGTTGAACGCCGTGACCCGCGTCTGGTACGCATCGACCTGCTTGTCGCGTTCGGCGACCCTGGCGTTGTAGGTCTCGACCTGGGTCGCATCGGTGCGGTCGAGCGTCGCGAGCGCGTCGGCGAGTGCGTCGCCGGCCTTGCCGATCTCGGCCCGATCCGAGGCGATGCCCTCCTTCTCCTTCAGCACCTCGTCGGTCGAGGCGCGCAGGGTCTGCTTCTGCGAGAGACAGTCCTTGGCCTGCGCGGGAGTGAGCAGCAAGCTGCGTGACGGCGTCGAGGCGGCGACCCGGCCGGCAACCGCCGCGCGCCGTGCCGGCGTCGAGGCGGGGCGGGCGGGCGCGGATGCCGCCTGGCCGTTGGCAGGGGCGGCTGTCGATTTGTCGGCGGCGCCAGCGCCGGCGGCAGCCAGCGACACGGCGAGCACGGCAGCGGGAACGATGCCGGCACGGAAGCTTGGGCGCATGGGAGGCAGCCGCGACGAGGCGGCCTGGATGGCGAAGCCCGAGATGGTACTAGCGCGCCTGGACGCGCATCGTCACGAACTCCTCGGCGGCAGTCGGGTGAATGCCGAGCGTCGCGTCGAAGACAGCCTTGGTGGCGCCCGCCTTCATGGCGACGGCAAAGCCCTGGATCGTCTCGCCGGCATCGGCGCCGACCATGTGCAGGCCGACGACGCGGTCGTTCGCGTCGTCGACGATCAGCTTCATCAGGGTGCGTTCGCTGCTGCCGGACAGGGTGTGCCGCAGCGCCTTGAAGTCGCTGCGGTAGACACGGATCCTGGCGAAGCGGGCCCGGGCGTCCTGCTCCGAGAAGCCGATCGTGCCGATGTTGGGATGGGTGAAGACGGCCGTCGGGATGTGCGTGTAGTCGACGTGCCGGCCGCCCTCGCCGAACAGGCTCTCGACCAGCGCCATCGCCTCGGCGATCGCCACCGGCGTCAGCTGGACCCGGTCGATCACGTCGCCGACGGCGTAGATGCCGGGCACGTTGGTGCGGTAGTTCTCGTCGACGACGACCGCGCCGTTCGGTGCGAGCTGCACGCCGAGCGCCTCGAGGCCGAGGCCGGGCGTATTCGGTGCGCGCCCGGTCGCGTAGAGGACGGCGTCGGCCTCGAGCACGCTGCCGTCGCCGAGCGTGACGCGGATCGGGCCGGCTGCGCCGCTGCGTTCGAGCGAGACCGCGTGCGTGCCGACGCGGACGTCGACCCCTTTCTTGCGCATCTCCGCGGCCACGAAGTCGCGCACCTCGGCGTCGAAGCCGCGCAGGATCTGCTCGCCGCGGTAGAGCTGCGTGACGTGGCTGCCGAGGCCGCCGAAGATCGAGGCGAACTCGCAGGCGATGTAGCCGCCGCCGACGACGACCAGGCGCTTCGGGAACTCGGCCAGGTCGAAGATCTCGTTCGAGCTGATCGCCAGTGCGCCACCGGGCACCTCGGGCGGCACCGGCCAGCCGCCGGTCGCGACGACGATCCGCTCGGCCCGATGCACGACGCCGTTCACGTCGACCGCACCGGGGCCGACGATGCGGGCACGGCCGCGCAGCAGTGTCACGCCGGCGGCGTCGAGCAGGCCGCCGTAGATGCCGTTCAGGCGCGTGATCTCGCGCGCCCGGTTCGCCTTCAGCGTGCTCCAGTCGAACGCCGGCGCGGCATGCGACCAGCCGTAGCCCGACGCCTCCTCGAAGCTTTCCGCGTAGTGGGCGGCGAAGCTGTAGAGCTTCTTCGGGATGCAGCCGAGATTGACGCAGGTGCCGCCCAGCGGCGCATCCTCGGCGACGGCCACGCGCACGCCGCGCTGGCCGGCCATGCGTGCGGCCCGAACGCCGCCGCTGCCGGCGCCGATGATGAAGAGATCGAAGACGTCGTCGCTCATGGCGCGGACCCGCGGCTGGCGATCAGGCCAGGCCCTTGCGCAGCACCTCGGCCACCAGCCCGTTGAGGCCGCCGTCGTGGGCGGCACCCAGCTCGCGCAGCTGGGCGGCCAGCTCCGTGGGCAGCTTGCAGGCGAACGGCACCAGGCCGGCCGCGGCATCGACCCGGCGCTGCTCGCGCCGGTCGGGCATGTCGTTGGCGCCCTGGGCGAATCGGCCGGGGATGCCGGCGCCCTTCATGTGGCCGCCGATCTTCTTGCCGAGATGCTTGTCGAGATCGGACTTCTTCATGCTCATGGTCGGTTGCTCTTTTGCGGTCCAGCCCGGATTGTCGCGCCCGTTGTGGCAGAGTGCAGAGATGGCTCTCAAGGCGACCGTTTGCAAGGCCACGCTGCAGATCGCCGACATCGACCGCGGTCTCTACGCGGACCATGCGTTGACGATCGCCAGGCAACCGTCGGAAAACGACGAGCGGATGATGATCCGCATCCTCGCCTTCGCCCTGAACGTGCCGGCCGACGACCGCGACGGCGGCCTCGAGCTGGCCAAGGGCATGCAGGACGTCGAGGAGCCGGAGCTCTGGCAGAAAGACCTGACCGGCAGCATCGTCCACTGGATCGAGGTCGGCCAGCCGGAAGAGCGGCGGCTCGTCAAGGCGAGCGGCCGCAGCACGCGGGTGAGCGTCTATGCCTTCAGCCATTCGGCGCCGACCTGGTGGGCGGGCCTGGGCAGCCGGATCGCCCGGGCACGCAACATCGAAGCCTGGCGGGTGCCGTCGGAGCAGAGCAAGGAGCTGTCGGCCCTGGCCGGACGCAGCATGCAGCTGCAGATGAACAAGCAGGACGGCGTGATCTGGATGTCGGACGGCGAGCACTCGGTGCAGGTCGCGCCGGAGAGGCTCGCGTGAGCGGGCCGCCTGCCGACGCGGCGTCCGCGGTGCTCGACTTCTGGTTCGGCGCGCCGGGCAGCGACGAGCACGGCAAGCGTCGCAAGATCTGGTTCGCCAAGGACCCGGCGTTCGACCGGTCCATCGCCGACCGGTTCGGGCCGCTGATCGAGCAGGGGCTGCGCGGCGAGCTCGACGCCTGGCAGGCCGAGCCGCGCGGCGCGCTGGCACGCATCCTCCTGCTCGACCAGTTCACGCGCAACGCATTCCGCGACGGCAGGCGCGCGTTCGCGGGCGACGCCCAGGCCCTCGCCGGTGCCACTGCATTGATCGGGACGCGAGGCGACGAAGCGCTGCCGCCCTTCATGCGTGCCTTCGCCTACATGCCTTTCGAGCACGCCGAAGGCATGGCGATGCAGGACGAGGCGGTCCGCCTGTTCAGGCGATTGGCAGCATCGGAGCCCTGCTTCGACGACCACGTCGACTACGCCTGCAGACACCGCGCGGTGATCGAGCGCTTCGGCCGGTTCCCGCAACGCAACGAGGCGCTCGGCCGCGCACCGACGGGCGAGGAAATCGACTTCCTCGCCCGTCCGGGGTCGCGCTTCTAGACGTCAGGACGTCCCGAGTCGCTCAGTGGCGATACGGGTTGTCCGGGTGGTTGTCGACCCGGTTCGGCACGCCGTCGTGGTCGCGGTCGCCGTGGCCCCAGCCGCCGCGGTTGAAGTGCCAGGCGCCCCCGCGCTGCTCCCATGCCGGCTGGGCGTAGACGTAGCCGCGACGCTCGCGCACCCAGGTGCCGCCCACCCAGTAGTGACGACCCCGCCTGTAGTCCCAGTAGCCGGGCGTCCAGAGGTACCCCGGGCGCGCGGCGGGAACGACCTCGTAGCGCGGCGCCGGCGGCGCGACGTTGATGTCGACGCTGACGGGCACGGCGACTGCCGCGACCGAGAACGTTGCCGAGGCGGCGGCGAGGATCGCGGCGAAGACGAGTTTTTTCGAGATCATGGTGTTGCTCCGATCTGTGACAGTGACCGCACTATCGGCAGAATCGGACCCGCGACCGGTCGGCCATCCGCCAGACAGGACGTCGGCCCCGTCCGGCAAGCCGCGTCGTCCACGGCGCCATGCCGTTTCCCATCGTTTCCACTCGTCACCGCCTGTGTTCCCGCCCCCGATGAACGACGATCCCTATCTCTGGCTCGAAGACGTCGACGGCGCGGAGGCGCTCGCGTGGGCGCGGGCCCGGAACGACGACACGCTGCGCGCGCTCGGCGCCCTGCCTGGCCACGACGACGCCCGCGAGGCCCTGCGCGCGATCTACGACGCGACGGACCGCATCCCTTCGGTCACCCGCCGCGCCGGCTGGTTCTACAACTTCTGGCAAGACGCGACGCACCAGCGCGGCATCCTGCGGCGCACGACCCCGTCCGGCTATCGCAAGAGCGACGTGCCGTGGGAGACGGTGCTCGATCTGGACGCGCTCGGCGCTGCCGAGAACGAGCGCTGGGCCTGGAAGGGCATGACCTGCCTGGCGCCGGACCAGCGTCGCTGCCTCGTCCATCTCGCCCGGGGCGGCGCCGACGCGACGGTCGTGCGCGAGTTCGACAGCGTCGACAGGCGCTTCGTGGACGGCGGCTTCACGCTCCCCGAGGCGAAGTCGAGCGTCACCTGGATCGACGCCGACACGATCTTCGTCGGCACCGACTTCGGCCCGGGCTCGCTCACCGACTCCGGCTATCCGAGGGTGATCAAGCGCTGGCGCCGCGGCACGCCGCTGAGCGCCGCGACGGCCGTGTTCGAGGCACAGGCGAGCGACGTCTCGGCCGGCATCTCGGTCGACGACACGCCGGGTCACGAGCGAACGATCGTGGAGCGATCGATCGCGTTCTGGAACACGAAGCGGTTCCTGCTGCAGGGCGACGCCCTGGTGCCGATCGATGTGCCCGACGACGCCGACATCGATTTCATGCGCGATGCATTGCTGATCCACCTGCGCAGCGACTGGACCATCGGCGCCGCGACCTTCGCTTCGGGTTCGCTGCTCGTCACCGACGCCGCCGGCTACCTCGCCGGCGGGCGCGAGATGTCCGTGCTGTTCGCACCGACGGCCACCCGCTCGCTGGCTGCCTGGGCGCAGACGCGCGACCATGTGCTGCTGAACGTGCTCGACAACGTCGCCAGCCGCGTCGAGGAATGGCGGAAGACCGGCTTGTCGTTCACGAAACGCGACGTGCAGGCGCCCTTCCCCGGCACGATCGGTATCGGCACGCTCTACGACCCGCGCATCGACGGCGTGCCGGCCGAGCGCGACACGCCGGCCGTGCCGGCGACCTCCGATGCATCGCTGGCCGAACGCTACTGGCTCGGCTATGTCGATTTCCTCTGCCCCGACGCGCTCTGGCTCGGCACGGCCGGCAGCGACGCGCGCGACGCCGTGAAGATGCGGCAGCCGCTGTTCGACGCGGCCGGCATGCACGTCGACCAGCGCTTCGCGACGTCGAACGCGAGCGTCATGCGCGCGTGGCCGACGTGGC
>CAZZVH010000059.1:0-3400 GCA_964657365.1 uncultured Burkholderiaceae bacterium | reverse complement strand
AGCGCTTCGCGACGTCGAAGGACGGCACCCGTGTTCCCTACTTCGTGGTCTGGCCCCGCGGCTCGAGCGCGGAGGCTCCCGGCGACGGCAAGACGCCGACGCTGCTCTACGGCTACGGCGGCTTCGAGATCTCGATGAATCCGTCCTACCTGCCGGACAAGGGATCGCAGTGGCTCGCCCGGGGCGGCATCTACGTCATGGCGAACATCCGCGGCGGCGGTGAGTTCGGGCCCGCCTGGCACCAGGCCGCCATCAAGGCACACAAGCAGCGGAGCTACGACGACTTCATCGCCGTGGCCGAAGACCTGATCGCCTGCGGCTTCACCAGCCCGGCGCACCTCGGCATCCAGGGCGGCAGCAACGGCGGCCTGCTGGTCGGATCGGTGATGCTGCAGCGCCCGGACCTCTTCAACGCGGTCGTCTGCCAGGCGCCGCTGCTCGACATGCACCGCTTCAGCCACTTGCTGGCCGGCGCGTCGTGGATGGGCGAGTACGGCGATCCGGACGTGCCGGACGACTGGGCCGTGATCGCCCGCTATAGCCCGTACCAGAACGTGCAGCCCGGCGTGCGCTACCCGCCGGTCCTGTTCACCACGTCGACGCGCGACGACCGCGTGCATCCGGGCCACGCCCGCAAGATGGCGGCGCGCATGCTGGCCAACGGCAACGACGTGCTGTTCTACGAGAACATCGAGGGCGGCCACGCCGGCGCAGACGACAACGCGCAGCGCGCGCGGCTCGGAGCGCTCGTCTTCAGCTTCCTGCGGCGACAGCTCGGCGGCTAGGCGCGCCGCGCGGCGCTCAGTGGTTGTCGCGCGGCACGAACGCGCCGCGCCTGCCGACCAGGAAGTCGAGATCGACGCCCTCGTCGGCCTGCAGGACGTGGTCGACGTAGAGCTTCCAGTAGCCGCTCGCCAGCGGGGGTGGCGGCCGCTTCCATTCCTTCATGCGTGCGGCCAGTTCGGCATCGGAGATGTCGAGATGCAGGCGCCGATTCGGCACATCGAGCTCGATGAAGTCTCCCGTGCGCACTGCCGCGAGCGGGCCACCGTCGGCCGCCTCGGGCGCGGTGTGCAGGACGACCGTGCCGTAGGCCGTGCCGCTCATGCGCGCATCGCTGATGCGGACCATGTCGGTGATGCCCTTCCTGAGCACTTTGGGAGGCAGTGGCATGTTGCCGACCTCGGCCATGCCGGGGTAGCCCTTGGGGCCGCAGTTGCGCAGCACCATGACGCAGGTCTCGTCGATGTCGAGCGACTCGTCGTCGATGCGGGCGTGGAACTCGTCGATGCTGTCGAAGACGACGGCGCGGCCGCGGTGCGTCATGAGCGCCGGCGTCGCGGCGCTCGGCTTGATGATGGCGCCGCGCGGCGAGAGGTTGCCGCGCAGCACGGCGATGCCGGCGGCGGCCTTGAACGGCGCATCGAAGGTCTTGATGACGTCGGTGTTGAAGTTCTCGGCATCGGCGATGTTCTCGCCGATGGTCCTGCCGTTGGCCGTGACCGCCCCGAGGTGCAGCAGCGGCGCGATCTCCTTCATCACCACCGGCAGGCCGCCGGCATAGCAGAAGTCTTCCATCAGGTGGGTGCCCGACGGCTGCAGGTTGAGCAGACAGGGCAGCTCGCTGGCCAGCCGGTCGAAGTCGTCGATGCTCAGCTTGACGCCGATCCGGCCCGCCATGGCGATGAGGTGGATCACCGCGTTGGTCGAGCCGCCGATCGCGGCCAGCGTCTTGATGGCGTTCTCGAACGCCTCGCGGGTGAGGATGGTCGACAGCAGCTGGTCTTCATGGACCATGTCGACGATGCGGCGGCCGGCCATGCGCGCGAGCACGTTGCGCCGGCCGTCGACCGCCGGGTAGGCGGCGTTGCCGGGCAGGCCGAGGCCGAGCGCCTCGACCATCGACGCCATCGTGCTCGCGGTGCCCATCGTCATGCAATGGCCGTGGCTGCGGTGCATGCAGCTTTCGGCCTCGAAGAAATCCTGCAGCTTGAGCGTGCCGGCGCGCACCTGCTCGCTCATGCTCCAGAGGCCCGTGCCCGAGCCGAGCTCCTGGCCGCGCCACTTGCCGTTGAGCATCGGGCCGCCGGAGACGCCGATGGTCGGCAGGTCGACGCTGGCCGCGCCCATCACGAGCGACGGCGTGGTCTTGTCGCAGCCCATCAGCAGCACGACGCCGTCGATCGGGTTGCCGCGGATCGATTCCTCGACGTCCATGCTGGCGAGGTTGCGGTAGAGCATGGCCGTGGGCCGCAGCAGCGTCTCGCCGAGCGACATCACCGGAAACTCGAGCGGGAAGCCGCCGGCCTCGTAGACGCCGATCTTGACCTGCTCCGCGAGCGTGCGGAAGTGCGAATTGCAGGGCGTCAGCTCGCTGAAGGTGTTGCAGATGCCGATCACCGGCCGGCCGTCGAACTGGTCGTGCGGCACGCCCTTGCCCTTGACCCAGCTCCGGTAGGCGAACCCGTCGCGGTCCTGGCGGCCGAACCACTGCTGGCTGCGCAGGTCTTCGGGTTTCTTGCGCGGCTTGCTTCCGTCAGTCATCTCGTCGTGTCCTGTGCGTCATTCCTTGACCGAGCCGGTCATGCCGGAGACGTAGTACTCGACGAAGAACGAGTACACGAAGGCAACCGGCAATGATCCCAGCAAGGCACCGGCCATGAGCGGCCCCCACTGGTAGACGTCTCCCTGCACCAGCTCGGTGACCACGCCGACCGGCAGCGTCTTGACCTCCGACGACGAGACGAAGGTGAGCGCGTAGATGAATTCGTTCCACGACAGCGTGAAGGCGAAGATGCCGGCCGAGATGAGGCCGGGCACCGCCAGCGGCAGGATGATCTTGACGAGGATCTGCCAGCGGCTGGCGCCGTCGATCAGGGCGCACTCCTCGAGCTCGAACGGGATCGAGCGGAAGTAGCCCATCAGCAGCCAGGTGCAGAACGGGATCAGGAAGCTCGGGTACGTGAGGATCAGCGCCCAGCGCGTGTCGAACAGGCCGAGCTGGTAGACGACGTTGGCCAGCGGGATGAAGAGGATCGACGGCGGCACCAGGTAGGCGAGGAAGATCGCCAGGCCGACATGCTTGGCCTGGCGGAAGCGCAGCCGCTCGATCGCGTAGGCCGCGAGCACAGAGGCGAACAGCGAGAAGCCGGTCGAGACCACGGAGACGAGCACCGTGTTCCACATCCATTGCGGAAACGAGGTCTCGAACAGCAGCTTGTGGAAATGCGCGAGCGTGGGCCCGATCACCCAGAACGGATTGCCGTCGCGCGAGAGCAGCTCGGACTCGGGCTTCACCGACGTGATCGCCATCCAGTAGAACGGGAACAGCAGGATGATCAGGAAGACCACCAGCGGCAGGTAGACCGTGACGGCCCGGCGCGGCACCGACTCGAGAAAG
>CAZZVH010000058.1:0-12275 GCA_964657365.1 uncultured Burkholderiaceae bacterium | reverse complement strand
CGCCGTTCTCGACATGTCGGCCGACACGAGAACCGATTCGGGGACCGACGCAGGGACCGAGATCACGGCGGCGTCGGCAAGTCACGCGGCGTCGGCCGCGCCATCGCGTCGCGACGCCATCGCGCCGGGCGATCGCGGCCGCGTGCAGCTGGTCCTGCGCCGGCCGCTGGCCGCCTGGCGCGGGGACCGGGTCGTCCTGCGCGATGCCAGCGGCAGCCGCACGATCGCCGGGGGGGTCGTCCTCGATCCGCTGGCGCCCGCACGCTACCGCCGCACGCCGCAGCGGCTGGCGATGCTCGATGCGGCGGAGCGCCCGAGCGCCCAGGAGCGGCTCGAGGCGGCGCTCGTGGCCGCGCCGGAAGGCATCGATCTCGACGCCTGGCGCCGCATCGAAGGCCGGGCCGCCGACGACGCCGCCGGCAGTGGCGCGACGACGTCGTCCATCGACGCCGTCCTGTTTCCCGAGGGCAGCGTGATCGCGCGCCGTCAGGGCGCCGCATGGCTGATCGGCGCCGACCATGCCGCGGCCTGGAACGGGCGCATCGTCGCCGCCCTGGCGCGCTTCCACCGCGAGCGCACGGACGAGCCCGGCCCGGAGACGGCGCGGCTGCGCCGCCTCGCGGCCCCGCGCATGCACGAAGCGCTCTGGCGCGCGCTGCTGGCGTCGGCGGTGGAGGCGGGCATGGTGGAGCAGCGCGGCGCGCAGTTGTCGTTGCCGGGCCATGCCACCCGGCTGTCCGTTGCCGAGCAGCGCATCGTCGAGAAAGTGGCGCCGAAGCTGCTGGCCGGCGGCTTCGATCCGCCCTGGGTGCGAACGCTCGCCGCGGAAACGCGCGAGCCGGAGGCGGTCGTGCGCACGGCACTGCAGCACGCTGCGTTGCGCGGCGAGCTGCACCAGGTGGTCAAGGATCTCTATTTTCCGCAGCCGACCCTGGCGCGCGCCGCGGCGCTGGTGCGCGGCATCGCCGCACGCGAGGGCGCCGTCAGCGCGGCCGCGTTCCGCGACGCGAGCGGGCTGGGCCGCAAGCGCGCGATCCAGATCGTCGAGTATTTCGACCGTGTCGGGTTGCTGCGGCGGGTCGGCGACCTGCACCGCCTGCGCACGGATTGCGAGCTGTTCGACGCGAGCGCGACAGCGCCGTGAACGGCCATGAACGAGGAGGGGAAACGTCTCCGGTGGGACGGCCGGGCTTCAAACCCGGTGGGTGGCGCCACGCGCCGCCGGGAGGGTTCGACTCCCTCTCCCCTCCGCCACCGGTGCTTGCAAGGGGTTCGACATCGGTTCGATCATGACCCCGGCAAAAAATGCGCAAAGCTCGTCGTGCGCGTCGAGCGGCAGCACGTTCGCCACGTATTGGTCGGGTCGAACGACGATCAACGCGCCTTGCGCCCGATCGATGCGGCGCAGGTCGAAGATGTCCGGCCCGGTCCTGACATCGGCGCAGAACGCTTTTTCGTAGTCGACGAGTCCGAAGCGGCCCTTGCGCGGCAGCAACATGGCCGGCAGCTCGCCGACGTCGATGTCGCGATGGCCCTGCTGGAACACCGCGCGCACGTCGATCACGCTGTCGATGTCCGCCGCTCGTGGCGTGTATCGCCGAACGGGCGAGGCTGGCGAGTCGTGCAGGAACTCGGTCAATGCGCGCAGTCGCTTGCCGGTCGTGTCGGCGAACGCGTAGATGCGCCATGCCGCATCGGCTCGGGCGATGTGCCCGAGCTGCATGGGCTTGGCGTCCGCCAACCGCACGACCGGTGCGGAGTGAAAGCGCATGCCGATGGCGAATCCCTCGGCCAGGTGTCGATGGACCGGCTCGGCCGTCAACGCCGAGTCGGGTGGATAGCGCGTCGCGACACCGGCCGTGTAGTGGCCTGACCGGACGAATTGCGCCTGCAGCTCCGCGGGGTCGATGCCCGCACGCTCGGGATGGTCCGGATCGCTGGCATGCGAGGCCATGGTCCTCGACCAGGTCTTGTCGAAGTCGATCAGGCCTTGCGCGATCGCCCGCCGTTCATCGCTGTAGGTGTGCAACAGGCGCGGCGCGGCGCGGCCCTCCAGCACGGAGACGAGTTTCCAGCCGAGATTGAAGGCGTCCTGCATCGACACGTTCATGCCCTGGCCGGCCTTGGCGCTGTGCGTGTGGCAGGCATCGCCGGCGATGAAGACACGCGGGCAGCGCACGTCGACCTGGTCGCGCGGCACGTCGTCGAAGCGATCGGTGACACGTTGGCCGACCTCGTAGACCGAGAACCACACGACGTCGCGAACGTCGAGCGTGTAGGGATGCAACACGCGTTGCGCCACCGCGATGACCTGCTCGACGGAGTGGTCCTCGCGCAGCTCGGCGCGGCGCAGGGGGTCGACGTCGCCGAGGTCGACGTACAGCCGCACCAGGAAGCCACCCTCGCGCGGAATGAGCAGGATGTTTCCCCCGTCGGCAGACTGGATCGCGGCCTTGAGGCGGATGTCCGGGAAGTCGGTGACCGCCAGCACATCGACGACACCCCAGGCGTGGTTGGCGAAATCGCCGCGAGGCTCGGCACCGATTGCCTGCCGCACACGGCTGCGCGCACCGTCGCAGCCGACCACGTACCTGGCGCGGAGCTGCGACGTGGAACCGCTCGCGACATCGCGCAACGACACCCGGACCGGATGGTCGCCGACCGGGTCGACCTCGAGGGAGACGAACTCGATGCCGTAGTCGGGCTCGAGCCTCGTCGGCGACTTGCGCATGTAGTCGAGCAGGTACTCCTGCAGGCGCGCCTGGTTGACGATGACATGCGGGAACTCCGACAGGCCGTCCTCGGAGTCCTGGACGCGACCGGTGCGAACGATCCGCGAACGGTCTGCGGGCGCGGGCCGCCAGAAGACCGTTTCATTGACCCAGTACGCCTCGCGCAGCAGCTTCCCGCTCAAGCCGAAAGCCTCGAACATCTCTACCGTGCGGCACGCCACGCCGTCCGCCTGGCCGCGCTGGAGCGGGCCGTCGCGACGCTCGACGAGTCGGGTCCGGATGCCCGGGAATGTCGAGAGTTGCGCGGCCAGCAGCGCGCCCGCAGGGCCGCTGCCCACGACGAGGACGTCGACGGACTCCGCCGGCTCTCCAACCCGGTCGTCGACGCCAGGGCCAGCCGCGAAGGTGTCGGGGTCGCCGGGGCTGTAGCCGTTCAGGTGGAACTGCATGTGTTCACGGGCGATCCGCACCCGGCCAGTCACTTGCGACCAGGATCCTTCACTCCCTTGAGGACATCGAACTCGATGTTCCAGAGCTGGCCGTCGCGCTTCTCGACCCGACGCAGATACACGTCCTGCACGATGTCGCGCGTCTGCGCATCGATCAGGACGGGACCCCGCGGGCTTTCGAAGAGCTGCCCCTTCATCGCCGCCAGGAGAGCGTCGCCGCCTTCGCCCTTGCTGTGCTGGAGAGCCGCGTAGATGACCCGCATGCCGTCGTAGGCGGCCACGGCCATGTAGTTCGGCCGCATGCCTTTGTTCGCGTCGTTGAACGCTTGCACGAACTTCCTGTTGACCGCCGATGGGTGGGCGGCCGAGTAGTGGTGCGAGGTGACGATTCCGATCGCGACGTCGCCCATCTCGTCGAGGATGTCGTCTTCGGTGACGTCGCCGGTCGCGATCAGGCGCACTCCCGCCTTGTCGAGCCCGCGCTCCGTGAATTGCTTGAGCAGCGCGCCGCCGACGCCCGCCGGCAGGAACACGAAGAGGGCGTCGGGCTTGTCGTCACGCACGCGCTGCAGGAAAGGCGCGAAGTCGGGATTGCGGACCGGCACTCGGATGGACTCGATCACCTTGCCGCCGTTGAGCGTGAATCGATCCTTGAAGGCGCTCTCGGCATCGATGCCGGGTCCGTAGTCGCTGACGAGGGTGACCACGCTCCTGATGCCGTTCTTGGGCGCCCATTCGGCGACGCCGATCGTCACCTGCGGCAGCGTGAAGCTGGTGCGCACGAAGTAGGGCGAGGCGTTGATGACGCTCGACGTCGCGGCCACCATCAGCACCGCCGGTGTCCTGCTTTGCGTCGCGATCGATGCCGTGGCGAGAGCGAGCGGGGTGAGGCCGAAGCCGCCGAGCACCGTGACCTTGTCGTTGACGACGAGCTCCTGCGCGAGGCGCCGCGTGGTGTCGGCCACGCCGCCGTCGTCCTTGACGATCAGCTCGACCTTCTTCCCGGCGACGCTGTTGCCGTTCTGGGCCATGAACAGGCGTGCGCCGGCCTCGAGTTGCTTGCCGGTCGACGCGAACGGCCCCGTCAGCGGCAAGAGCAAGCCGATCCTGGTGGTGGTGTCCTGGGCGAGCGCGCCGCTGGCGGTCAAGCCCGACAGCAGGACAGCCAGGAAAGCTTTGCGCCAGCCATGACGAAAGTGCATCGATGTCTCCATCCGTTCCCTCCGACGCAGCGTCCCGGTCGGACCGGCCAGAAGCTGCTTTGAGGCTCAGTGTGCCTCGGCGAGGTATTCCGTCAACAGCCTATCCGCGATACTGCGTATATCGCTTTGGAATGATCATGGCCGAGCTGGACCTGCACTGGCTGCGCGTTTTCCTCGAGGTCTACGACACGCGGAGCGTCACTGCCGGCGCCGAGCGGCTCGGGATCGCGCAAGCCAATGCCAGCGTCATCCTCGGAAAGCTGCGTCGGCATTTCGACGATCGTCTGTTCAGCCGCACGTCGCGTGGCATGGAATCGACGCCGAGAGCGGAAGCCATCTATCCGGCGATACGAGAAGCGCTCGCGACGCTGGAGACGGCTCGCAGCTTTGGCGGCTTGTTCGATGCCTCGACGGCACGGCGCAAGTTCCGTCTCTGCATCACCGACATCAGCGAAGTGGTCTTGTTGCCGCGCCTTCTCAACCACCTTCGTGGCATCGCACCTGGCATGTCGCTCGACATCGAGAAGATCTCGGGAGACAGCGCCAGCCGTCTCGAAGCCGGCGATGTCGATCTGGCGATCGGTTTCATCCCGTCGCTGAAGAAGGGCTTTCGCCAGCAAACCCTGTTCAAGCAGGATTTCGTCTGTCTCGCTGCCAGCGCGCACCCCCGGATCCGCGGACGCGTCGGCCTCCGCTCCTTCGCGGCGGAGGGGCACATCGTCGTGACCAGCTCGGGCACGGGGCATTCGATCGTCGAGAAGGTGCTGGGGCAACGGCGCGTCCAGCGCACCGTCGTCCTGTCGCTGCCCAGCTTTCTCGGCGTGGCCCGAATCGTCGCCCAGACGGAACTACTGGTCATCGTGCCGCGGCTTCTCGGAGAGACCCTCGCGATGCAGGAGCCGATCCAGGTGATCTCTCCGCCGCTTCCGCTGCCGGCCTACGACGTCAAGCAGCACTGGCACGACAGATTCCATGCCGACGCCCCGAACGTGTGGTTGCGCCGAACGATGGCGCAGCTTTTCGCCGGCGGGAACTGAGCCGGATGCCCCCCGCGCCGTCGCGTCGAGGGTCTCAGTCGGAACGTGCCGCCGCCGCGCGAAAGCCACCGCGCGCCGCCTGGGCTCGGTCGAGATCCGACGCGGTCTGGCGGGCGCCGATGGCGAGACCGCGCCAGAACGACAAGGGACCGGAGAGCTGACGTCCGGCCCGCGTCGCGGGGTGATGGGTCCGTGGGATCGCAGCGGTTTGCATGAAAGGGCTCGTCGTTGGCGGTGCCCGTGATGAGCAACAGGCGGCATCCTAGGGTTTACCCG
Source organism: uncultured Burkholderiaceae bacterium (assembly GCA_964657365.1). Lineage (GTDB taxonomy): Bacteria > Pseudomonadota > Gammaproteobacteria > Burkholderiales > Burkholderiaceae_C > Schlegelella_A. The sequence continues at coordinate 6,579 of CAZZVH010000058.1, read as the reverse complement.
GAGCAATTGCCAATCAACGTTGTGAATGGCTGCATTGGTCGGCTTGATGGAGCAGGGGCGGAACACCCGTCGCCGACCGATTGCCCGAAAATGCGGGCATGACCGTTTCCGAAGCCGTCCCCGCCGCCCCGCAATCGTGGTCGCGCGTGGACGCGACCGCCCTTCGCGACGGCCTGTCGTCGGCGGTGCAGGAATGCGTCGCGGAAGAAGTGGCCGTCGCGCTCGAGGTCAACGGCATCGCCCACGCCGTGATGCTGGCCACGCCCGCCGATCTCGACGACTTCGCGCTCGGCTTCCTCTTGAGCGAAGGCATCATCGACAGCCGACGGGACCTGCTCGACGTCGACAGCGTGCCGGTCGCCTCCGGCATCGCCCTGCGCGCAGAAGTGGTCCAGCGCTGCGTGCATCGCCTCAAGGAACGGCGTCGCGCGCTCGCCGGACGCACCGGCTGCGGCCTGTGCGGCACCGAGTCGATCGACGAGGCCGTGCGACCGATCCGCCGCGACGTCGCGCAGGTCGCCATCGCCGCAGCGGTGCTGGCCCGTGCGATGCAGTCCCTGGCCGACGGCCAGGTGCTGCAGCGTGCGACCGGCGCCACGCACGCCGCCGCCTGGATGTCGCTCGACGGCACGCTGCACACCATCCGCGAAGACGTCGGACGGCACAACGCGCTCGACAAGCTGATCGGCGCGATGGCGCGCGCCGGTGTCGATCCGGCGTCGGGCTTCGTCGCGGTGACGAGCCGCGCCAGCTACGAGATGGTGCACAAGACGGCGAGCGCCGGCGTCGGCCTGCTCGCCGCGATCTCCGCGCCGACCGGGCTGGCGATCCGCATGGCGACCGAAGCCGGCCTCGTGCTGGCCGGCTTCGCCCGCGGCGGCAAGGCGACGCTCTACAGCCACGCGGATCGCGTGACCACGCCCTAGGGAAGGTTCAGCGTTCCGCCGAAGGCGCGAGATGCGCGAGATCGGCGATCGTGTTGGCGTTGACGAACGCCCCGGCATCGTCGAACACGACGACCGAGCAGTGGTGCAGCGCCGTCCACTTCGCGACCTTGCGCTGGCCGCGTTCGAGATAGCCGCGCAGGTCGTCGGCCAGCGTGTTGCGCATCAGGCAGAACACCGGGTGCAGGCGCGGTCCGTCGCCGGTCTGCGGCGTCGCCGCGATGGCCAGCTCGCTGCCTTCCGCATCGACGGCAGCGGCGAGACGGGCCACCAGATCGTCGGGGAAGGCAGGCGAGTCGCACGGCACCGTGGCGAGCCAGGGCGTGGTGCACTGCCCGAGCCCCGCGAGAAAGCCGCCGAGCGGCCCGGGATAGTCCGGCGTCGTGTCGGGCCACACCGGCGCGCCCATCGCGCCGTACTCGGCGAGATGGCGATTGGCGCTGATGGCGACGCTGCCGACCTGCGCTGCCAGCCGCTCCAGGGCACGTGATGCGAGGGTGCGCCCGTCGTGAAGCTGCAGGCCCTTGTCGGCACCGCCCATCCGGGTGCCCCGGCCACCCGCCAGGACCAGGCCGGTGATCAGCGCCGGCGCGATCAAACGGTGCTGCCCGTCAGGCGATCCGCGCGATGTCCCGCAGGTGCGTCGGCCCGGCGCGCCGCTCGATCTCGGCCAGAAGCGGGCGGTTCCAGCCGAGCATGAAGAGCGCTTCGGCGGCGACGAACATCGGCCCGACCAGCAGGCCGACGATGTCGTCGACGAACGCCGGCTTGCGGCCTTCGTACCAGTGGCCGACGAACTGGATCAGCCAGCCGACGGCGAAGAAGCCGGCGCCCCAGGCGAACCAGGCGCTGAGACCCGCATTGCCCGAGATCTGGTGGCCGATCTGGAACAGGACGCCGACGACCAGGGTGACGGTCAGCCCCAGCAGGACTTCGCCGCGCGTCAGGTACCACACGGCCGCGAGCGCGAAGGCGATCCACGCCGGTGTCACCGTGACGCCGAAGGCTTGCAGCGCCGGCCGCGCCAGCAGGACACCGACCGCGAACACGATCATCGGCACGCCGACGAAGTGGCTGAGGATGTTGCGCTGGTCGCGGTGGTATTCCGCGTACTGGGCAAGGAGCTCGGTGGCGTTGCGCATGCGTGGGCCTCGAAGCGGCGATGCGGTCATGTTAGGGCAACTCGCGACGATCGTGCGCGACGCGGCATCGTGGCACGCCGCGCAGCGTGAGCCACCGCACGGCGCCGCTCGCCGCAAGGCCGCGCCGACAAGGGCATTTCGCCTACACGGCTTAGCCGCCTCGCTCGCATACCATGCCCGCTTCCAGCAGGAGACGACCATGCGGATGGATGGCCAGGAAGAAAGCAGCAACGTCGAGGACGTGCGGGGAATGAGCGGCGGCGGGGGCGGGGGCGGCTTCGGCGGCCGCAGCATCGGCATCGGCGGCGTCGCCGTGGCGCTGATCGCCGGCTGGATCTTCGGCGTCAACCCGTTGCAGATCCTCGGCCTCATGAGCGGCGGCGGCGGGCAAACCGTCCAGCAACAGCAGCAAGGCCCGGCGCCCGCACCGCCGGCCAATGATGCCGCCGCGAAATTCGTGTCGCAGGTCCTGCGCAGCACCGAGGTCGTCTGGACCGACGTGTTCCGCGCCGAAGGCAAGACCTACCAGCCGCCGAAGCTCGTGCTGTTCCGGGACCAGTGGGCGACCGCCTGCGGCCAGGGCGACGCGGCGATGGGCCCGTTCTACTGCCCGAACGACCAGAAGGTCTACATCGACCTGAGCTTCTACGACACCCTGTCGCGCAAGCTGGGCGCGCCAGGCCAGTTCGCGCAGGCCTACGTGGTCGCCCACGAGGTCGGCCACCACGTCCAGAACCAGCTCGGCATCATGCAGAAGGTCGATGCGCTTCGCGGCCGTGCCGACGAGGCGCAGGCCAACGCGATCAGCGTCCGCGTCGAGCTGCAGGCCGATTGCTTCGCCGGCGTCTGGGCCAAGCGCTCGCAGCAGGAGCAGGGCTGGCGCCTGGAACAGGGCGACATCGAGACGGCGCTCAATGCCGCGGCCCAGATCGGCGACGACACCCTGCAGCGCAAGTCGCGCGGCACCGTGGTGCCGGAGACGTTCACGCACGGCACCAGCGCGCAACGCGTCAACTGGTTCAAGCGCGGCCTCGACAGCGGCGACACCGGCCAGTGCAACACCTTCCAGAGCAACGGTCTGTAGCGGCGGCCCGCGCGGCGCGCACCGCGCAGCGCGTCAGCGCAACGCGGTGATCCAGTCGCAGCGCAGGGTGCCGTTGCAGTGCAGGCGGCGACGCAGGCGGACGTAGCCGCCCGGCAGGAAGACGAGCATGGCGCAAGGCGGGAGGATCCAGGCCGCGTGCACCAGCAGCGTCACCGGGCTGCCGACCCAGCCGACCAGCCAGAACGTCATCACCAGGTCGAACAGCTGTTTCTCGAGCGGCTGGTCGCGGATGTGCCGCTGATGCCAGGTCTTGAGGTCTTGCAGCTGGTCGAGGGTCATCGCGCCGTCCCGCCCGCCGCAGCCTCAGTAGCTGCCCGGGATCAGTGTCGTCCGGTCGACCTTGTGGATGTCGGTGTGGCCGCAGAAGGCCATCGTGAGTTGCAGCTCGTTGGCGAGCACCTCGAGACTGCGCGTCACGCCCTGCTGGCCCATCGCGCCCAAGCCGTAGACGAAGGCCCGGCCGATCATCGTGCCGCGCGCGCCGAGCGCCCAGGCCTTCAGGATGTCCTGCCCGGAGCGGATGCCGCCGTCCATCCAGACCTCGATGCGCGAGCCGACCGCGTCGGCGATGGCCGGCAGGGCGCTGATCGCCGACGGCGCGCCGTCGAGCTGGCGGCCGCCGTGGTTCGAGACGACGAGCGCGTCGGCGCCGCTGTCGGCCGCATGCCGCGCGTCCTCGACGTCGAGCACGCCCTTCAGGATCAGCTTGCCGCCCCAGCGTTTCCGGATCCAGTCGATGTCCGACCAGTTGAGCGTCGGGTCGAATTGCTGCGCGGTCCACGCGCCCAGCTCGGCCATGTTCTCGACGCCCTCGACGTGGCCGACGATGTTGCCGAACGAACGCCGCTTCGTGCCGAGCATGCCCAGGCCCCAGGCCGGCTTGGTCGCGAGATTCAGGATGTTGCGCAGGGTCGGCTTCGGCGGCGCCGAGAGTCCGTTCTTGATGTCCTTGTGGCGCTGGCCGAGGATCTGCAGGTCGAGCGTGAGCACGAGCGCGCTGCAGTTTGCGGCCTTGGCGCGATCGATCAGGCGGCCGATGAACGCGCGGTCGCGCATCACGTAGAGCTGGAACCAGAACGGCTTTGTGGTGTTCGCGGCGACGTCCTCGATCGAGGCGATGCTCATGGTCGAGAGCGTGAACGGCACGCCGAACGCTTCGGCGGCACGCGCGGCCAGGATCTCGCCGTCGGCGTGCTGCATGCCGAGCATGCCGATCGGCGCCAACGCCACCGGCATCGCCACGTCGATGCCCACCATCGTCGTGCGCAGCGAGCGCTTCTCGATGTTCACCGCGACCCGCTGGCGCAGCTTGATCGTCTGGAAGTCTGCCTCGTTGGCGCGGTAGGTGCTCTCGGTCCACGAGCCGGCATCGGCGTAGTCGTAGAACATGCGCGGCACCTTGCGCCTGGCGATGTCGCGCAGGTCCTGGATTTCGGTGATGACGGGTGCGCGGGAAGAGGCCATCCGGAGATGCTACGTCAGGGTCGCTCCGGCGACTCCTCCGGGGGCGGCGTCGGCAACGTGTCGAAGAGGGGCATGCCGCGGTCGCCGTCGGCCTCTCTCGCCGGCCCCTGGCGGCGCGTGCGGCCGGCCGGGGCGTCGACGGCCGTCGGGACGGCGTTGCCGGCGACCAGCGCGCTCAGCTTCTCGAGCTTCGAGGCCCGCACGCCGAGCAGGCGCAGGCGCCGCGTCAGGTCGACGCGCTTCAGGCAGGCGCCCGCGGCAGCGCGGATCTCGCGGCCGTCGAGCGTGTGGGCGGGCAGCGTCAGGTCGCGCGTCGCGATCCGGAAATCGTCGAAGCGCAGCTTGATGCCGATGGTTCGCGCCGCGTAGCCCTTGCGCGTCAGGTCGCTGCCGAGCTTGCTGCAGAGCTCGGTGAAGATGGCGCCGAGCTCTGCGCGGTCGCGCACCGCGTGCAGGTCGCGGTCGAAGGTGGTTTCGCGGCTGATCGAGACCGGCTCGCTCGAGGTGACCACCGGGCGGTCGTCGAGCCCGTGCGCGGCCGCGTGCAGCCAGGCGCCGAAGCTCTTGCCGAACTGCGCGACCAGGAACGGCGGATCCGCGGCGGCGACGTCGCCGATGGTGTGGATGCCCAGCGCCGCCAGCTTCTCGGCCGCCTTGGGGCCGATGCCGTTGACCTTGCGCGCCGCCAGCGGCCAGAGCCGCGCGGGGATATCGGCATGGTCGAGGAGGGTGAGGCCGTCGGGCTTGTCGAGCTCGGAGGCGAGCTTCGAGAGCAGCTTGTTCGGCGTGATGCCGATCGAGCAGCTCAGACCGGTGGCGTCGCGCACCGCGCCTTTCAGCGTCTCGCCGATGGCCCGGCCGCCGTCGTCGTGCACGCCCGGGATGTCGGTGAGGTCGATGTAGATCTCGTCGATGCCTCGGTCCTCGACGATCGGGGCGACGCCGCGCACCGCGGCCTTGAAGAGCCGCGAGTACTTGCGGTACTCCTCGAAATCGACCGGCAGCAGGAAGGCGTCGGGGGCGAGCGCCGCCGACTTCATCATGCCCATCGCCGAGAAGACGCCGAACTTGCGGGCCTCGTAGGTGCTCGTCGTGACGACGCCGCGGCCGACGTAGTCGCGCAGCGCGAAGAAGCGACGCGTGCCGTCGGGCTGCAGGCGGGGCTGCCGGTCGCGGCCGCCGCCGATCACCACCGGCAGGCCGCGCAGCTCCGGGTAGCGCAGCAACTCGACCGACGCGTAGAAGGCGTCCATGTCGAGGTGGGCGATCAGCCGGCGCGCCGGCTCGGGCGAGCTCGAACGAACCCCTTCGGGCGGCCGGGCGGTGCTCATGGAAAGCGATGTTAGGCTGTGCGCGAAGGCAGCGCCGCCAGCATGACCCACGACTCGACGATCACCGCCATCCGCTTCGCGACGCGCGCCGACGCGCTGGTGATCGCGGAGATGTCGCGCGACCTGATCGAGCACGGTCTCGGCTGGAGCTGGACCCGCGAACGGGTGCTGCGCAGCCTGCGCCACCCGGACACCAACGCCGTGATCGCGCTGCGCGGCCACGACCGGGCCGGCTTCGGCATCATGAAGTACGGCGACGACGAAGCGCACCTGCTGTTGCTGGCGGTGGACCCCGGCCACGCCCGCCACGGGGTCGGCAGCAGCCTGGTCGAATGGCTCGAGGCCTCGGCGCGGATCGCCGGCATCGCCCGCGTCATCCTCGAGGCGCGCCATGGCAACGGCCCGGCGCAGGCGTTCTATCGGTCGCTCGGCTACGTGCAGACGCGGGTGCTGCCCGGTTATTACGGCGGCCGCGAGGCCAGCATCAGGATGAGCAAGCCGCTCGCGGTGCAGCCGGCGGAGAACGCTTGAGCGAACCTCAGGCGCGGATCACGCCGCTCTTGAACATGCCGCGATCGGCGACGCCGTAGACC
>CAZZVH010000057.1:7347-12403 GCA_964657365.1 uncultured Burkholderiaceae bacterium | reverse complement strand
AGCAGCGTCTACCTCATCAGCCGCATGCCGAGCGATCCGCAGCAGGGCGACATCGTGCCCATCGTCGTGATCTCGCTGGTGCTGTCGTTCGTCGCCACGCTCTACCCGAGCTGGCGCGCCAGCCGCATGCAGCCGGCCGAAGCCTTGCGCTATGAGTGAGGCAGCGCACCCGTCGCCGGCGTGGACCGGCCCGATCGTCGTCGCCACCGACCTGCACAAGCGCTTCGTCGAGCACAGCGGCTCGGCCAAGCTCGATGTCCAGGTGCTGCAGGGCGTCGATCTCTCGATCGCGGCCGGCGAGACGCTGGCCGTGGTCGGCGCGTCGGGCTCGGGCAAGAGCACGTTGCTGCACCTGCTCGGCGGGCTGGAAGCGCCGACCAGCGGCACGGTGCTCCTGTGCGGCCGCGACTTCACCACGCTCGACCAGGCAGAGCAGGGTGCCTGGCGCAACCGCCATCTCGGCTTCGTCTACCAGTTCCATCACCTGCTGCCCGAGTTCACGGCGCTCGACAACGTCGCGATGCCGCTGCGCATCCGACGCGTCGACCAGGCCGAGGCGCGCGAGCGCGCTGCCGAGGCGCTGACGCGGGTCGGACTGGCGGAGCGCCTGGCGCATCGGCCGTCGCAGCTCTCGGGTGGCGAACGCCAGCGCGTGGCGATCGCCCGCGCGCTGGCCGGCTCGCCGGATTGCGTGCTGGCCGACGAGCCGACCGGCAACCTCGATCGCGTCACCGCCGATGCGGTGTTCGCGCTGCTGCTCGAGCTGGCGCGCGACCGGAAGATGGCGTTCGTGCTGGTGACCCACGACGAGACGCTGGCCTCGCGTTGCGACAGGACGCTGCACCTCGTCCAGGGGCAGCTCGCGCGCTGAGGAACGAGTCGTCGGCGGCCCTCGGCCGCGCGGGAGTTCGGGTCTAGCGCAACTTGGTGCGCGCGAGCCGTTTCGCGTTGGCCATGGCCGTCCGGTGGACCGGCTCCAGCGCCTTGGCGACGATGCCGAAGGTCGCGTCGTGAAAGTCGGCGACGATCGCGCTCGGCGACGAATCGCCGTGGAAGGCAGGCGACCAGAACGATTTCGAGAGCGTCACGGCCAGCGCCTGGCTGGCACGCACCGTGTGCAGGGCCATCGCCTGCCAGCCCTCGGCGAACGCCGATTCCTTCTCCGACACCATGCGCTCGAATTCCCTCCGGTCGCGCGGCGACAGGAGCGGCCCGGCCATCGCCATGCGCGTCATGCGGTGCGCCATCACCTGCGGCACCGCCACGGCGAGCTCGGCGGTCTTGGCGACGATGGCTCGTGCGCTGCGTTCGGAACGGGTGGTCATGGGGTGGTCGCCTGGAAGTCCAACGACTGTACGCTGGCAGGCCGGGTGCCCGGGCCGCCTGTCGTGACCGATGACCCGAAAGAACGGCGCGTTCGCCTACGCATGCCTACTCGGGGCGCCGGACCGGAACCGTCTGCGCCGGGTCGTAGAAGAACTGCTCGGCCAGGAGACGCTCGCCCTGCCAGTGCTGGCAGGCGATCTCCTCCATGCGCGTCGAGCTGCCGTCCTTCCAGTCGAACTCGAAGATCCAGCGCACGACCGCCCGGTCGCCATCGACGAACACCGGCCGGACGCAGGTGGAGCGCACCGTCGCGGCCCTGGCCAGCACCTTGCGTTCGTGCTCGACCAGCGCATCGCGGCCGACGCGGGGTGGCGACTGGTTTTCGCGGATCGAACCGTGCTCGACGTAGAACTCCTCGATCGCCTCGGCGTGGGCGTTCGACTCGACCCGGGCGATGAAGCGTTCGAGCGTCTCGTGCGAAGGCATCGGCAGTGCGTCGCGTGCTACCTCGGGGCGTTGGCGCTCTCGCCCCACAGCGCCTGGCACTCGTGCTCGAGCTTCGTGCCGGCCGACGCGGCGCCTGCCGGATTCTTCGGCGTCATCGCGACGGCACGTTTTTTTTCCGCCGCGTAGTCGGCGCCGCTGCGCAGCTTGTTCAGCCGCGCCAGCGACTTCGCGTCGGCCTTGATGCGGTAGAGGCCGAGGTAGGTCGCGTCGCGCCGGCCCTGCATCTGGGGGATCTGCGCCTCGCACTTCTGGTAGCTGACGTCGTACTTGGCCAGCGCCTTCGCATCGAAGACATTGGCGTGGGCCGAGACGGCGACGAACAGGGCGGCGGTGGCGACGATGGTCGGGATGCGCATGGAGAAGCCCGGGACGGGTTCGGTGACGACGCTCCATTGGACACCGGTTCGCGGTGTGCCGGCCACCGGCTTGCCGGCACGCCGTGCAATGCGGACGGATGGGCTCAGGGCCGCGCCGGCGAGCGGTCGACACAGGCGCCACCCGCTTCGGCCGCGGTTCGGCCGCCGAGCTCGAAGCGCTGGCCCTGCAGCACCACCTGGCCGCCGCACACGGGCTGGGCGCGGCAGGCGTCCGAGGTCGCGAGCTCGATGGCCGTGGCGGTCGCCCGCAGCGTCAGAAGACACGGGCTGGCGGCGACGCTCCTGGACGCCGCCGCCTCGGGGCGCACGGGAAGCACCAGCGTCTCGCCGTCGGGCCCGCTGCGCAACCGCGCCACGCCGCTGACGGCACACACCGAATTCGAGCCGACGACCGTCAGGGAGACGTCGAACAACCTGGCGCGGGTGCGGCGCCAGCCGAGCGAGCTCTGCGCCGGCGCGGGTGGCGACATCGTCTGGCCCGGCGGCGGCGGCGGTTCCGGACGGACCAGGCAGGTGTCGGCCCAGGGATCGGCCGCCGCCTGCGACAGGACGCTGGCACCGGTGAGCACGAGGAACACCGTGCCCCGACCCAAGCGGCCCCTTCGCGCGCCCGCACGCGTCACGCTTCGCCCTGCCTTCCGTCGGCTGCCGCGGCGCATGCAGCGCAGACGCAGGCGACACCTCGCTGGCGCGCCGGAATGCGGGCGAGCAGCGCCGCCGGAAAGACCGCCGCCGTGCACCAGCACGGTCCGACGCCCGCACGCGTGTCGCCTGCCATCGCGCAGGCGTTGCCGCCGCCGCAGAGCGGACAGGCGGCAGCGGCGACGGGCGTGGTGCTCATGCGTCGGGCTCGATCCCGCGCGGCTCAGTCGACGAAGGTCGTGTCGTCATTGGGCTGCGGCGGGATCTTGATGGCGAGCGCCTTGACCGGCCCGCTGCTCACGATCGTGCCGCCGTGGGCGGTGCCGCGCGGGATGATCAGAAGCGTGCCGGGCTTGAACTCCCGGCGCTCGCCGCCGATCCACATCGCGCCGCTGCCTTCGATGATGTACTGGATCTCGTCGGTCTTCGAATGGATGTGCTTGGCGACGTTGCCCGACTGGATGCCGATGGTCGCGTTGTCCGTCGTCACCAGCGTCCTGCCGTTCATGTCCTTGTTCGGTGTCGTCGGCAGATCGGCGTGCTTGAGCGCCGCCAGGTCGATCACCGCCGGCACGAGGGCTGCCGATTCGGCGCGTGCGTCGGTGATGGCTTCGCGGGCCAGCGGCGAAAGAATCGCGCCGGCAAGGAACGCGAGGGTCAGGCCGACGCTGAAGGTCGTCATGGTGTGGCGCATGGATGTCTCCTGGTTGTCGTGGTGCGTGTGGTCCGCGCGGAAAGTATGGCGCTGCCGTTCGCGCCGCGCGACCGAGAAGACCCGCGCATCGGCATCGCGCGGAAGCGTTGCCGCGCAGGCTCCGGCTCAGCGACCGAGCGCGTCGAGATCGTCCTGGCAGGCGAGGCGGTCCTCGGGCGCCAGCTGCGTCGCGAGCTCGCGGGCCAGCGCGCGGTGCACCTCGAACAGCCCGTCGCGCCCGGCGCGGCGATGCGCCGTCGACAGCGCCGCGTGCGCGAAGAAGCGTTCGAACGGCGAGGCGTCGTGCGCGTCGCACAGGGCGACGCAACGCATCGCGTGCGCACTCGCCTCCTCCGGCGCGCCGGCCGCGATCAGGCTGCATGCCAGCCGGTACTCGGCGCGCTCTACCTCGAGCCAGGTGCCGGCACGCGTCCACCAGGCCAGCGCGGCACGGGCCGCCTCGACCATCGCCCGCGTCTCGGCGCCGTCGCGGTCTCCCTTCGATTCCAGCGCCGCCGCGAGGTTGTTGCCGGCGACCGCGATGGCACGGATGGCAGGGTCGCCGTCGGGCAGGCCGGCGTCGCCGATCGCCAGGGCCGATGCGAAGGCAGCGGTCGCTCTGCCGAAGTCATCGCGCCCCGCCAGCGCGGCGGCGGCCACCGCGAGCGCGAGCGCCCGGCCGGGTGGGTCGAGCGCATCGATGGCGCTGTCGTCGCCGCCGGCATGGCGCAGCGCGGCCGCCTGGGCGAGGAGCGGGCGCGCCGCATCCGGCGCGGCCGCGAGCAAGGGCAGCGCGCGCAGGGCGTCGAGCAGTTCGGCGCCGCGCTGCCAGCGCCCGAGGTGCTCGCCATGGACGTGGGCCAGCAGCCGGGCATACGGCGCCACGTGCCCGACCTGGCGCACGCGATGGAACGAGGTCGCCAGCCGCTCGGCCACCTCTTCGGCGCTGCCGGCGTGATCGTTCCAGGCCGCAGCGAGGAACGCGTCCAGATCGGTGTCGGCGACGTCGGTCATCTCAGACGCGCCGCCCCTGCGACGAGGCCTCGATCAACGCCGCGAGCCGGCTGGCACGCGTCTGCGTTCGCTTGGCGCTGACGATGCGCCAGACCGCCTTGTGCCGATAGCTCGGCGCCTGCGCCTCGAAGAACGCACATGCGGCGGGCCTGGCGCGAAAGACCAGGGCTTCCTCGGCCGAAAGGGCGGCCGAACCGTCCTGCTCGTAGGCGTAGGTGCGTGACTTGTGCTCCAGCCGCCGGCCGAAGGCGGCGAGACCGGCCGGCTGCATCCGGCTCGCGGCGGCGAGTGCCGCGACGCGGTCGATGTTGACGGCGCTCCACGTCGACGTCGCCTTGCGCGGCGTGAAGCGGATCTGGTAGCTGTGCGCGTCGATCCGCTTGCGCACACCGTCGACCCAGCCGACGCACAGCGCCTCGTCGACCGCCTGCGGCCAGTTCATGCTGGGCCGGCCGCTGTCCACCTTGTGGAACCCGACCAGCAACTCGGCATCCGT
>CAZZVH010000057.1:0-7247 GCA_964657365.1 uncultured Burkholderiaceae bacterium | reverse complement strand
TCCAGGCCGAAAGCCACGAGGAACCGCGCGGGTTCGTCGGAGCACTGGGGCAGCGTGTTGCCGGCGACGATGGCATCGAGGGTCGACAGGGTCACCACGCTCACCGCGGTGCTGAACCCGAAGCGCGCTGCGATGGCATGTTCCAGCTCGGCGGCGATCGCGGCGACGTCGCCACGGGATGCCGCGAAGACGACGTTGCCGCTGTTGAGCAGGGTCCGCACGCTGACGTGGCCGAGCGCCTCGACGGCGCTGCGCAGGTCGGCCATCGCGATGCGCCTGGCCCGGCCGACGTTGATGCCGCGCAGCAGCGCGATGCAGATGGTCGGCGCAGCCAAGGGCAGGGTCGGGCCCGTTCGGCTGCCTACCGAGCACGGTAGCCGAGCACGCGCGCCGGCAGGAACAGCACCGCGCGCAGCAGCGCGAACACCGCCTCGAACGTGAGGCCGACCAGCCTGAACGGCAGCGACAGCAACCAGAACAACGGCCACAGCACCAGTGCCAGCAAGGCCACCGGCCAGCACAGCGCGAACAGGATGCACCAGGCGATCACGACGAACAGGGTCTTCATGTCGGAACTCCTTCGACGAGTGTGCCGCCCCATGCGGCCGGCTCCGTGTCACGCAGCGTCTGCGAGAAGGTCCACGCGTGGCCGGACAGATCCAGCGCGGTGTATTGGCGCTCGCCATAAGGCTGGTCCGCCACGGCGCCGGTGATCCGGGCGCCCGCCCGCACGGCCGCATCGTGGTGACCGCGGGCGTCGCGGACGCGGACCATGACCGAGTGACGCACCGCGCCCTCGTCGCGCGGCGAACCGACCGAGGACGTGGCGTCCTGTCGCGGTGCCTGCGCGAGCACGAGCGCACCCTCGCCGACGGCCATCTGGATGCGGTGCGTGCCGATGCGCAGCCGCTCCGCGAAGCCGAACGCCCGACCGAGCCAGGCCGCGGCCTCGACGACGTCCGGATACTGCAGGACCGGCACCACCGTGGCCGCAGGCATCGAGCCGTTGCGATCGCCGCCGAACAGGTCGGGTCCTGCTTGGCCTCGCGGCGCGAGATCGACCCGATAGCGCAAGCCCGGTTTGGCGCCGAACTGCACCGGCTTGACGAAGCATTCCACCAGGACGCCGCCGTTGGCGACGATGACGCGCTGCGACGCGACGTTGTCCGGATCCGTGGTGATGGTGACGTGCGCGAGGCCCTCGTCGCGCGCCTGCTGCAGCATGTGCGCCAGGGCGAGCGTGGCGAATCCAAGGCGCTGCTTCCACGGCACCACCGCATAGCCGATGTGACCGAGGCAATGCGGCGGCAATGCCGTCGTGCCGCGTTGCCAGCGCAGGCCAATGCTGCCGCAGAACTCGCCGTCCCACAGGAACCGGCGCAGGCCGGGAAGCCGGGCGACCTGCGTGCCGTCGGGCAGGGTGACGGGCCCGCCGTTGGCGTCCCGATCGGTCATGGCGGCGAGGAACGCGTCGGGATCGGCGCGGATGCGGTCGAGCTCTTCCCGCGCCGCCAGAGCGCCACGCTGCGTATCGGCCGACCAGCCGCGCTCCAGCGCCGCGACATAGCTGGCGAGATGCTCCTTGGCGGGAGTGACGACGACCATCTGGCGACGCCGGCTAGTCCTTCGGCTTGGTGATCCTGGCCTCGAACAGGTCGCCGTTCGCATGCCGCATCTGCATGGTCCGCGTCTCGCCGGCGTTGAAGGCCATGTAGGGCTTGAGCTCGCTGGCCCGCGTGCCCTTGACGACGTGTCCTTCGATCGACGTGATCTCATCGCCGGCGACGATGCCTGCGCTCTCGGCCAGCGAGGCCTTGTCGACGCTCACGACCACGACCTTGTTGATCACCGGGTTGAGGAAGAAGCCGTCGGCATCGACCGTCACCGACATGCCGACCTTGCCGCCCGCGGCGAGCGCTGCTGCCGACAGCACCGAAGCGAAGAGGGCGAGCGCGAACCGCCCGGAGAGACGCATCGATCGTTTCATGGCGCCATCATGCATTCGCGCGACCGCAGCGTCGACCGGTTTGCGACAGGCTGCGCAACGGTGCGACCGGCGGCCGTCGGCAGCCACCCGGGCAGCCGCGTCATGCGAGCACCAGATGGAAGAACAGCCCCGGCATGGGCTGACCGGCTTCTTCGCGCAGCACGTCCTTCGCGAGACCCCGGACCTCGAATCCGTGTCGCCCTGCCAGGCGCCGGACGAACGCCTCGCTGTGCGCGAAGCGCAGGCTGGGGAGCAGGTCGAAGCCGGCCTCCGCGTCGCCCGCCTCGACGCAGAAGAGAAAGCCGCCGCCACGTCGCAGCACGCGCCGCGTGCCGGCGAACGCGGCGTCGAGATCGCCGATGTAGATGAACACCTCGCAACACGCGACCAGGTCGAAGCGCTGGTCGGTCGTCTGCAGGTGATGCTCGAGGCTGTCGTGCGCGAGCACGGCGTAGAGGCCCGTCCGTGCCGCCCGCGCCAGCATCTCGCGCGACAGGTCGACGCCGACCAGGCGCCGCGCCGCGAGGCCGAGCGCCTTGCCCATGAGACCGGTGCCGCATCCGAGGTCGAGCACGGCGTCGAACGGGCCGGCGCCGTCGGCAGCGAGGAGCGCCGCGAGTCGCCCGGGCGCGTGGTAGCGCAGGTCGCCAAGGAGATGCGCATCGAAGCGCTCGGCGTACTGATCGAAGAGGGCGCTCACGAACGCGGGCGGCGCCACGTCCGCCAGCGGACCGACGCCGACGGCACTCAGGAAGAAGCCGTTCAGAGAAGGATCGTCGCCGGCGGCGAGGGCACGCTCGAAGCAGCCGCTGGCCTCGGCCAGACGGCCTGCGCGGCGCAGCAGGTTGCCGAGCTGCCGCCAGGCGCGCCCGTTGGCCGGGTCGAGCACGGTGGCCTCGAGGAAGCAGGCGAAGGCGTCGTCAGGCTGCGTCGCTTCGAGCGCCAGGCCGCGTTCCAGGGCCGCCGCGGAAGCGGGCAGCGTCATCGCGTCGACGATGGTCGCGTCGGCGGCGGGGCTTCAGGCCGCCGGCTTGTGGCAGACGGCCTCGACGTTGTGGCCGTCGGGCCCGATCACGAAGGCGCCGTAGTAGTCGGGGTGGTAGTTCGGGCGCAGTCCGGGTGCGCCGTTGTCGCGGCCGCCAGCGGCGAGCGCGGCGGCGTGAAAGGCGTCGACGAGGCCGCGTTCCTCCGCGGCGAAGGCGATGTGCAGGGGTGTCGGCGCGGTGTCGGCCTGGGCCAGCCACAACGACAGTTTCCTGCCGGCGCCCAGGCCCACGCCGTGCGGCCCTTCCATCAGCACCGACATGCCGAGGGGAGCCAGCGCACCGGCGAAGAAGCGCTTGCTGGCCTGCAGGTCGGTCGCGCCGAACCCGATGTGATCGAACATGGCGGTCATCCTTTCGTGGTCTTCATTCTGGTCTTCGGCAGGGGCTTGGCCTTCGGCATCGGCAGCGCCCGCGCCGTCGCGCGCAACAGCGCCGCGAGGCGATCGCGGTCGTCGAGCTCCTCGTCGATGCGGAAGTGCGACTTCGCCCCGGGCCACGGCGAGTGCTCGGACACGGTGCCGAGGAACGCCCGGCCTTCCTCGGTCGGCTTGACGTAGAGCTGGTTGTCGCAGGCGAACGCCACCACCTTGCCGTCGAGATATAGCGCGTACTCGCCGAACATCTTCTTGTCGGTCAGCTCGCCGCCCAGGCCCGACTGGCTCCGGATGTAGTCGACGAAATCGTGGTCGGTCGACATGGCGGGTCCATTCTGCCCCGGACGCGACGCGCGATGCCGGGGCCCGCCGGACGCCGGCGAAACGGCGGTGAATCCGGGCCGTCATCCGTCGACCTGCTCGCGTCGGACGGGACACCATCGGTGCGTGCACCAGGTCATCCACATCCACCCCGCGGCTCCGGCCAAGCCGGCTGAAGGCGCGCCGTGCAACGGCTGCGGCGTCTGCTGCACCGCCGCACCGTGCCCGCTGGGAGTGATCGCGAGCCGCCGCGTCACAGGCGCCTGCTCGGCGCTGGTCTGGGCCGACGACGCTGCGCTCTATCGTTGCGGCCTGCTGGCCGATCCGGCGCGGCATCTGCCCATCGCCTGGCGCTGGTTGGCGCCGATGCTCGCGCGCATCGCGCGACGCTGGATCGCGGCCGGCATCGGCTGCGACTGCAGCATGGCCGTGGTCGACACGGCCGGCACCTGAGCAGCCACCGACCGGTCAGTTCCAGGTCTTGCGCAGCAGCGTCGCCGCATTGCCCGCCACCGCCCGGTTGTAGCGCGACAACCGCGGCGCCAGGGCACAGAGCGCGAGCCCGGCCGCCTCCTTCGCGCGGCCCTGCGCGACGTAGGTGAGGGCGAGCGTGGCGCGGGCCTCGTCGTGCAGTTCGCGCTCATGGCCAGCCTCCATGTGACGGTCGAGCTCGGCGACGAGGATCGCCTCGCTCTCCTGCAGGCGGCCGAGGATGCGCAGCGTGCTCGCGAGCTGGATCGAGGCCCGGGAGCTCCGGTAGCCGTCGAGTCCGCGGGCCGCCAGCGCGGCGCGATAGAAGCCTTCCGCGTCGGCCTCGAAGCTGCCCGTGTCCCTGGCGCAGGCGCGCTCGAAGAGGGCCCGTGCGTCGCCCGGCTCACGCTCGTCGGCCAATGCGTCGGCCGCCGCCACGAGCGCCTCGGCCGACAGCGCGTCGACCTCCCGCCAGAGCGCGGCGACGCGGCGTTCCCAGTCGTCGTCGCCCGTGCCCATGCGGGCTAGCGGATCTTCTCGCCGAAGCGCTCGAGGCGTGGCGACCAGCGGCCCTGGATGTCGGCGGAGACCAGCACGTGGTGGGCACGGCCGATCAGGCGTTCGCGGGCGACCACGCCGATGTAGCGCGAGTCGGCGCTGTTGTCGCGGTTGTCGCCCAGGAAGAAGTAGCTGCCGGCCGGCACCAGCAGCGGGCCGAAGCTGCGCATCGCGGCGACTCCTGGCAGGGTCTGCACCGTGCGCACGTTGCCGGCGACGCTCTCGGTTTCCTGCAGCCTGGGAATCGTCTCCCCGCCGCCGGCCGGCTCCTCGCCGATCCGGGCATCGCCGTACTCGGCCGGCTTGCCGTTGATGACGAGGCGCTCGTCGCGCATCTCGACCACGTCGCCCGGCACGGCGACGAGGCGCTTGATGAGGCGCGTTCCGTCCCGGGGCGAGCTGAACGTGACGACGTCGCCACGCTGCGGCTCGCCGAGGGCGGCGATCGAGATGTCGGTCAACGGGATCTTGAAGTCGTAGGCGAGCCGGTTGACGAGCACGACGTCGCCCTCGAGCAGGGTCGGATGCATCGAGCCGGAAGGAATCGGATTCCAGTCGGCCATCGCCGTGCGGAAGAAGGCGAAGCCGAGCAGGAACAGGAGGAATCCGCGGTTCTGTCGCAGCCAGTGGGTCATGGTGGTTCCTTGTCAGCGCCTTGCGTTTTGCCAGAAGACCTGCAGCAACTCGAGCCCTGGCGGCGGTGCGCTCGTGTCGTTCCGTGTCGTCATCGCGGTCCATCGCGCCGTCGACAGCTTCAACAGCTCGGAGCCTGCCGGTCGGGCGAGACCCATGCTCCAGCTCTCGAAGCTTCGGGCCGCGATCGGCTCGTTCATCAACTCGAGAAGGTGCTGGTGTCGCCGGCTCGCGCGGATGCGGGCGTAGGTCGCCAGGATCGCCGCTTCCGGTCCTTCGAAGCACTGCATGATGCTGCCGTCGTTGAAGAGCAGCACGCCGGTGATGCCGTTCGCCTGGTTGATGGCGCGGGCTTCCACGAGCAGCGTTTCCAGTGCCGGGAGCGTCAGCTCGCTCGTCGCGTCGCTGACGTAGACGACCGAGCGCAGCCCGGAGGCGCCGTCCCGCGTGGTCATCGCAACGTCTCCCTCATCCCGCAGGCTGGCGCAGCGAGCGGACCAGGTCGACGGTCGCCGCCAGCCGCGCGCCGCGTGCCTTCAGGTCGCGGTTCACGCCCTCGGAGATCGAGGCAGCGTTCTCGGCCTTCGAGGGCCACGTCCGGTGGCCGTCTTCGGCGATGCACACGGCATAACCGCCGGCGAGCGCGGACCGCGCGGTGTTGGCGACGCAGAACTCGCTCTGCAGCCCGCACAGCACGAGCTCGGCAGCCTGGATGCCTTCCAGCATGCTGGCGAGGGTGGTGCCTTCGAACGCGCTCGAGGCTCGCTTGCGAACGACCTGGTCGCCGACCCGCGGCGCCAGGGCCGCGTGCAGCTTCCAGTGGCTCGTGCCTTCCTCGAAGACGTCGCCGGCACCGTCGCAGTGCTGGATGAAGACGATCTGCCTGCCACCGGCGCGCGCCGCGCCGACGAGGGCGATGACGCTCTCGACGAAGGTCTGCGGCCGGTCGATCGGCGGGCAGCGCTGGCCGTCGAAGGCGCCGCGCTGCACGTCGATGACCAGGAGCGCGGCGTTCTTCATGCGTTGGCATGCTACTGAAGACCGTGCCGAAAAAGAAGATGTCGATGCGGCGTCAGTCGATGGTCCGCATCGGCGGCGCGCTGCCGGCGCCCGGCCGGCCGGATCGGACCGGCAGGTGGACCGAGGCGTCGTCCGCGGCGGACCGGTTCTTCCGCTGCGGAAAGTCGCAGCTGTCGCCGCAGTCCAGGCCGTCCATCAGCCCGCCGACGTCGCACGACGACCATTCGCACGGATTGCAGACGTCGCAGTCGGCGTCGCAGAAGCCGGCCTGCATGGCGTGCCGCGGGCGTTCCGGCGGCTGCGGCGCCAGGCGGCGGTGCGCGACGCCGCAGCGTCGCAACCGTCGCAGCAGGACGATGCTTCCGCCGACCACGCCGAAGCGGCTCACCGCGCGGTGCCCGAGCGCGGAGCAGCTGGCGTTGCCCGTATGGATCCGGTACGCGCAGGCGAAGCCCTTGCGCGGCGACAGATGGCGCTGGTAGAGGCGGATCGCCGCCATGACGAGGCGCCGCATGTGCTTCAGAGGCTTCGCTGTTGCAGCGGGAAATCGTAGCGGATGAAGCCGGCGTGTCTCGCCACCTGATCGTAGAGGGCGCGTGCGACCGCGTTGCCCTCGTGCGTGTGCCAGTAGTAGCGCTCGGTGCCGCGGCCTCGCGCCTCGGCTGCGACGGCATCGATCAGCGCGCGGGCGACGCCCTGGCCGCGTGCGGCCGGCGCGGTGAAGAGGTCCGCGAGGTAGCAATGCCTGTCCGCCCACACGCCCGGGTGGAAGAGATAGTGCGCGATGCCGGCGAGGCGGCCGTCGACGAATGCGCCGAGGCCGTGGACCGAGTCGCC
>CAZZVH010000056.1:0-12475 GCA_964657365.1 uncultured Burkholderiaceae bacterium | reverse complement strand
ACCACCTCGACGGTCGCCCTCGCACTCGCCAGCACGTTCGCCATGGCCGACGACGCCACGCAGCCCGCACTCACCCGCGCCCAGGTCATCGCCGAGTACCAGCAGTCGGCCGCGAACGGCACGCTTCGCAAGACCGACTACGACTTCGACGCCCATGAATACGGCAAGGCGTCTGCGCAGACGCGCGACATCGTGCTGGCCGAGATGGTCTCGGCGCGCAAGGCCAACACATTGATCGGCCCGATGCGCAATCGCACCTACAACGGCTACGGCTCCGATGTGCAGCGCCCGTCGTCGATGACGCGCGACGAGGTCAAGGGTGCCGTGCTCGCGGCGATGCGCGACGGCAGCCTGCGCCGGAGCGACTACGAGGGCGTGCCGGTCACCGTGGCCCGCCGTGCCGGCCGCGACAAGGCGTCGCCGGTGCTGGTGGCCGCGACGCTGCGCTCACCCGGCTGAGCCGGCAGCGACGGTCGCGGGCATCGTCGACCGTCAGCCCGCCTCGGCGACCAGCGTGTCGCCGAGGGCGAGGCCGAGACGGTCGATCGCGCCCACCCTGAACTCGAAGGTCGCGTCGGCCTTCAGGCACATCGCCGCCCGCAACGGGCGGACGTGGCGCGACAGCCCGGCGACCTTGCCGGCACGGTCGACGAACACGACATCGATGGGGTAGCGCATGCCGATGGTGTGCACCGAGCTGCAGGGCGCGATGCGCAGGCACTCGTCGGCGGCGAGCGGAGCGCGGAACAGGAGCCCGGCGGCGCGCTCCAGCCAGCTGGTGGCGTCGCTGCAGGTCCAGCCGGCGATCGGCTGGCCGTTGCGAAGCAAGCGCCCCTGGCGCAAGGCTAGAGCCCGCTGTTCAGGAACTTCGAGACGATCGGAAAGCCGATGACCACGAACGTGCACGGGAAGATGAACAGGATCAGCGGCCCGAGCATCTTGACCGGCGCTTCCATGGCCAGCTTCTCGGCACGCTGGAAGCGTTCGGTGCGGCGCTGATCAGACTGCGCCCGCAGGATCGGGCCGAGGCTCGAGCCCATGAGCTCGCCCTGCACCAGTGCGCTGACGAGGCTCGACACCGGCGCGAAATCGAGCCGGTCGCCGAGATCGCGCAGCGCTTCGACGCGCGGCTTGCCAGCACGCACGTCGCGCAGGACGCGATTGATCTCGAGCAGCAACGGCCCGCTCTTGCACTTGTCGACCGCCTTCTGCAACGCACCCGTCAGGTTCAGGCCGCTCTCGATCGACAGGGTGACGATGTCGAGGAAAAAGGGCAAGGCCTTGAGGATCGCCAGATTGCGCGCCTTGGTGTGCGACTTGAGCCAGGAGTCGGGGTACATGAACCCGAATAGGCCGCCGATCATGAAGGCGCCCCAGAAGTGGTCCTCGCCGCCGAGCAGCGACGCGATGACGCCGCCCATCAGCATGCTGACCAGCTTGCCGCCCCAGAACTGGTGCGGCATCAGCGCGTACTCCTGGCCCCCCCGGCGCAGCTTGGCCTGCAACGCCTGCGTCCGCGCCGGCGTCAGCATGAACGAGAACGTGTTGCCGAAGATGTTGATGAGCGGCCAGAACCAGCGGAACACCTTGGCCGGGCGATCCCGGTATTCCACCTCGGCACCGCCTAGCTCGCGGACGAGGTTGACGCAGGCGTAGATCGCCAGCGAGAGGGCGATGCCGATCATGGCGGCAACCAGCAGATTGTTCATACGTCGATGGTCACGATCTTCTTGATGAACAGGCCGCCGAGGAACAGCATCACGGCGATCACCGCCATCACGCCCCAGCCGTACAGCGTGGTGAAGAGCGGCATCATGGCCGCCGGGTCCATCACGTAGAGGATGCCGGCCAGGAACAGCGGCAGCATGCCGACGATCAGGCCCTGCAACTTGCCCTGCGACGTCAGCGAGCGGATCTTGCCCTCCATCACCGCCTTGGCGCGCAGCGACGATGCCAGCCGATCGAGGGTCTCCGACAGGTTGCCGCCGACTTCACGGGCGATGCTGAGCGCAGAGACGAAGAGATCGATGTCCTCGGTCCTCAGGCGCTGCGCCATTCCGCGCAGCGAATCCTCGAGCGCCAGGCCGAGCCGCTGCTCGCGCAGCAGCAGCGAAAATTCCTGCGCCAGCGGCGCCGGCGTCTCCTCGACGACCAGTTCGATCGAGTTCTGTAGGCTCGCGCCGGCGCGCAGCGACCCCGCCATCATGGTCAGGCCGTCGGGCAGCTGGAGCACCAGCTTGTTCAGACGGCGCTTCTTCATGACGACCCAGGTCACCCGCGGCACGAAGGCGCCGATCAGCGCCGCGAGAATGGCCAGCGCGGGAACGCCGGTCAGCAGGTAGGTGAACGCCGGCAGGAGCAGGAACAGCGCGACGTTGGCCTGGAACAGCGATTGCGGATCGACGAACACGAACAGCGTGTCGAGCGACAGCTGGGCATTCGCGGTGAAGGTCGAGCGCCAGGAGATGAACGCGGCCCGCGCCGACCAGGCGAGCGCGCCGATGGCGAGGAACACCATGGCCGCGATGGCCGTCAGCTCGAGGGTCATGCCCGGCTCCGCTGTGCGTTGAGTCCGCTGTTCTGCGCGCCGTCGTCGAAGATGGAGAGGTCGAGCGGAATGCCGATCCCGGCCAGCTGCTCGTAGAACTCGGGCACGAAGCCGCGGCCGCAGAAGTAGCCCGCCGTCTTGTGGTTGGCGTCGATCCCGGTCTGCACGAAGGCGAACACTTCCTGCAGCTGGATCTTGCCGCTCTCGACGCCCGTCACCTCGACGATGTGCGTCACCTTGCGCGTGCCGCAGGCGAAGCGGGTCTGCTGGATGATGATGTCGATCGCCGAGGCGACCTGCTCCCGGATCGCGGTGACCGGCAGGTCCATGCCGGCCATCAGCACCATGACCTCGAGACGGGCGAGCATGTCGCGCGGGCTGTTGGCGTGGGCGGTGGTGAGCGAGCCGTCGTGGCCGGTGTTCATCGCCTGCAGCATGTCGAGCGCCTCGCCGCCGCGGCACTCGCCGACGACGATCCGGTCGGGCCGCATGCGCAGCGAGTTCTTGACCAGGTCGCGGATGGCGATCTGCCCCTTGCCTTCGATGTTGGCCGGCCGCGCCTCGAGCGAGACCAGGTTCGGGTGGTGCAGCTGCAGCTCGGCAGCGTCCTCGATGGTGACGATGCGCTCGTCGAGCGGGATGAAATTGGAGAGGATGTTGAGCAGCGTCGTCTTTCCCGAGCCGGTGCCGCCCGAGATCAGAACGTTCTTCTTGTGCTCGACGCAGATGCGCATGAAATCGATCATCGCCGTGCTGGCGGAGCCGTACTTGCGCAGGTCGTCGGCCCCGAGCTTTCGTTTGGAGAACTTGCGGATCGTGATCGACGGTCCTTTCAGCGCCAGCGGCGCGATCACCGCGTTGACGCGCGAGCCGTCCTTCAGGCGCGCATCGACCATCGGCGAGCTCTCGTCGATGCGCCGGCCGATCGGCGCGACGATGCGCTCGATGATCCCCTGCACCGCCTTGTCGCTGGTGAAGACCACCGGCCAGCGCTCGAGTTGTCCCGAGCGTTCGACGAACACCTCGTCGTGCCGGTTGACCATGATCTCGGTGATGCTCGGGTCGGCGAGCATCGGCTCGAGCGGGCCGAGGCCGATCGCCTCGTCACGCACTTCCGCGAGCAGCTTCTCCCTGTCGATGCTCGGCGGCAGGTCGGGGATCTTCTCGATCAGCTCGCGGACCAGCCGCTCGGTCAGCACGCGGAGCTCGTCGTCGGCCATGCGGTGCGTGTCGGTGCGGCGCACGTCGAAGGCGGTCAGCAGGCTCTCGTGGACGAGGCGGCGGTAGCGCAGGAATCGGGCATCGTCTTCCTGCTTGCCGGTCGGCGCGGCCGCGGCGGCCGTTGCCGGAGCGGCGACGCTCGCCGTCGGCAGCGGCACGACACGCGCCGTCTCCGACTTCGGCTTCTTGCTGAACGGGCGCAGCGACGCGAACGCGTCGAACGGCGAATGGGCCGAGGCGCGCGCCTTGCCGGCGTGATCGTCGAGCGGCGCCGCCAGCGTGACCTCCTCCTCCTCGTCGCCGGCCTTCTCGTAACGGACGCGGAAGGCGTGCTGGCCGATCCGGATCTCGTCGTCGTCGGAGATCGGGCGCGCCTGTTCGAGCCTGGCGTCGTTCACGGTCGTTCCGAAGGTCGAGTCGAGATCGCGGACGAAGACGCGGTCGTTCGAGACGAACACCTCGACGTGGCGGCGGCTGACGCGCCAGCCGCCGAGCGTGACGTCGCAGCCGCCGTCCTTGCCGATGACGGCGCGCGAGCCCTCGACCGCGAGTTCGCGCGACCCTTGTTCGCTGTCTGCCAGGACGATCTTCAGCATGGGTGTGCGCTCATCAACGGGGTGGGGCGGACGCCGCCGACGCGGACGACGCCGCAGGCAGGGGCGCGGTCACGGCCGAGGGGGCATCGGCCGAGGCCGGCACCGTGGCGGTCGACGGGCTCGTCGCCGCGGCCGACTGTGCGGGCGAGATGGCCGGCGTCGGGAAGCGCGAAGGCGGCGCCGCGTAGGTTTCGGCCGCGGCCTTGCCCGCTTCGCCGCTCAGCCCCTGGGCCCGCACCATCGAGTCGCGGTTGGCGACCGACTGCGGCACGACCACGCGCGGCACGACGATCAGGAACAGTTCCGTCTGCTCGGTGCGCTTCTCGTGCTCGCCGAACAGATGCGACAGCAGGGGAATGTGCCCGAGCCCCGGGATCGCGTCCGACGACTTCTCGGTCTTCTGGCGGAGCAGGCCGGCGATGACGAGCGGCTCGCCTTCGCGCAGGGCCACCTGCGATTCGGCGCGGTTGGTCGTGAAGGCGACGAAGCCCTGGTTGGAGTTGCGCGAGTCGGGCTCGCTCACCTCGATGAGGATGTGCGAATCGACGTTGCCGTTGCCGTCGGCGACCGGCTTGAACTCGACCAGGACACCGTAGGGCTTGTAGTACACGCTGACGGCGCCCAACCCCTGGGCGACCGGAATCGGGATCTCGCCGCCGGCGGTGAACTTCGACTCGCCGCCGCTGCGGCAGCTCAGCTGCGGCTCGGCGAGCGTCCAGGCGTCGCCGCGCTCTTCGAGGAAGGCGAGCGCCGACGTGATCTGCGTCGCCAGGCCGAAGTAGGTGGCGATCGGGTGACTGGTCGTCACGGTGGGCAGCGTGGCGCCGTCGGGCCGGTACGGCGTGTTGGCGTAGCCGAGCGCGTTGGTGGCGAAGGTCGGGCCGTTGGCGCCGCTCGCCCACTTGATGCCGAGCTGGTCGAGAGCCGTCTTCTTGACCTCGATGACGCGCATGTTGAGCTGCACCATCCGGTCGAGCTGCAGCGGATCGGCGTCGGCCGGGCGCGCGGCGACGAGGTTGAGCACCTGCGGGAAGCTGTTGGTGAGCGCCTTGATGCGGCTGGCCGTCTCGGCGTCCGGGTAGCGGCCCTCGATGACGATGCGTTCGCCCACCGTCTGCACGTGCAGCCCCGGCGCGCCGGCGATGTACTTGGTGAGATCGGCGAGCAGGCGATCGGCTCGCTCGGGCGCGACGTGCAGCGTGTAGGCGAGTTGCCTGCCGCCGCGCAGCCACACGTGCATGGTCGTGTCGCCGGCGGCTTCGGCCAGCAGCACGATCTGGTTGTCGTCGACCACCGTCGCCTTGACGAGGTGGCCGTTGCCGATCGCGATGCGGCTCACCGACGGCAGGTTGATCGTCGCCACTTCGCCGATGGCCAGCGAGCGTGGCGGCGGCGTCTCGACCGGCCCGCGCCGGACCTTGGCGCCCGGCCCCGCGGCAGGCACGGCGACGCGTTGCGTCTCGATCATGGAGCTGGCCCCGCCGCTCACTTCGGCGACGGGCTGGGCTGCGGGCGCGGAGGCCGAGGCGGCTGCCCGGGCAGGGTCGACGCCCTGGGCCGATGCCGGCGAGTTGACTGCAAGGCTGGTCGCGAGGGAGAGCGTCGCGAGGATGGCGCCACATTGGCGGCGTCGGTCAAGGAACAAGGTCGTCTCCCGGGAGGGCTGTCGGATCGTTGGAGCGGAAAGAAAGAGGGAGACGAGGTCAGAGCGGCTTGGCCTGTCCGTTGCGGGCCGCGTTCGACCCCGGGCCGTTCGAGCCGGCCGGCAGCAGCGACGGCAGCAGCCGGCTCAGCTGCACCTCGGCCATGCTGCCGCCGCCGCCGACGATGTACTCCACGACGCGGCCTTCGCTGGTCGCGCCGATGCCGTCGGTGAGCTGCGACGCGTTCATCGCCAGCGTGCTGTTGCGGGCGTTGTCCTCCGGGTGGCGAAGCACCGCCGTCAGCGTTCCCGCCGCCTTGGCGACGATGATGCGGTCGGCGTCGACGGGCGTGACCTCGAGCGTCACGGTGGAGAAGCTCCGCTGCTTGCCGCTGCCGTCGTCGCGCTTGGTGAGGTTCTGGTCGGTCGCCAGCACCTGCACGTTCGAGAGCAGAGGCAGCGTCATTTCCTTGCCGGCGTCGGTGCCATGGCTGCTGAAGATGAGGTCGATCCGGTCGCCGGGGCGCACCATGCCGGAAATGGAATTCACCGCGTCGACCTCGAACGTCAGGGCGCGCAGGCCCTTGCGCAGCGTCGCCGAGAACACGGCCGTGCCGTTGCCCTCCACCTCGGAGGTCAGCATCGCCTCGCCGCGCTTGACCGGCACGGCCAGGCGCTGGTTCTCGAAGGCGTTGAACTGGTCTGGCTTGATCGCCGAATCCTGCACGTACTGCTTGGGGATCGAGCGCACCGCGACGGCCTCGAGCGTGAGCGGATCGCCGCGCTGCAGGTCGCGCGTCGCGACGACCACGTCGACCGTCTGCTGACCGCGCTTGGCGCTCTCCTCGAGCTCGGCCATGCGCGTCTTGAGCAGCGAATTGCTGAGGTAGACCGCGCCGATGCCCAGGGCGATGGCCAGGCCGAACAGGATCCAGTTGGTGTTGATGCGCGGTTTGCTGAGGGCCATGGCGGTTTAGGGCAAGGAGAGGAAGTAGGTGAGGTTGCGGTAGAAGAGCCGGACCATGTCGGACAGGTACTGGGCGCCGGTGCGGCCGTGGAAGGAGACGACGAACAGGGCGAACGTCATGGCCGCGCCGATCACCGCGTACTCGACCATCGCCTGGCCGCGCTGCAGGCGCGCGCGCCAGCGCCTGGCCCGCCTCATGGCTGCAGGCCCGAGGCCGGGCCGACCAGGTTGACGGAGATGTAGGTGCGCCGCTCGCCCGGCTTGTAGGCGACGACGACGTCGGCCGATTGCGGCGCCTTGTCGAAGCTCGCGACCCAGCCGCGCACGTTGGGGTCGCTGGTCATCGGCATCTCCTGGGTAAGGCCGAAGCCGCGCCGCGTCCATTCATCGCGCCAGCGGCGGACGTTGATGTCGAGCCCCTGCGTGCTGACCATTGAGACCACCAGGCTGTGCTTGGGACCGTCGTTCGATTCCGAGACCTGCGTCGTCCGCACGTCCGACCAGCGTGGCCAGCCGGACGGCAGCACCTCCTTGCGGACATCGCCGAAATTGGCGACGCTGAGGATGCCCTCGCTGCCCTGCGGCTGCTTCGCACGCACCTGCACGACCAGCTGGAAGGTACCCTGAAGGGTCGATATCCCCTGCCAGCCGCCGGCGCTCACCACCTTCGGCTCGCCGACGCTGTTGTGCAGCCACCGGGCGCGATAGAAGGCCAGCACCTCGTCGGGCGTGAGCTCGGAGTCGAAGTGCTCGATGCGTGCGGGCAGCCCGTCGACGCGCGTGTCCGGCGCCACCCACTCGACGTGCGATCGCGGCGGATCCTGGATCTCCGGCCAGGGGCCGGCCGCCTGGCTCGCCGCGGCCATGGCCATCGCGCCGGCCGCGATCGCCGGCGCGAACGGCCGATGCGATGTCACTGGCAGGCTCCCGCCGGTGCATACCCCTGCAGCCGGCCGGTCGGCACCACGTCTGGCTTGATGCAGCCGAGCGTCGGGCCGTTCTGCTCGAAGAGGTGCATGGCGGCATTGAGGAAGCCGTTCAGCGCCCCCGGCACATGGCTGAGCGGCACGATCGTCGCCGCGGCGTCGCGCGTCGCCTGCGGGCCGGAGCTGCTGAGGGTGTCACCGACCGCCGCCGCCGTCGCGCCGACGGTCAGATTGGGCGTTGCGTTGCTAGAGAGGTCGAGCTTGTTGACCAGGGTCACCTCGACGTTGGCGACGGCGGCGCCGCTGTAGGTCTTGCCGGCCTCGTGCGACACGAAATTGAGCGCCTGCTGGGCGCCACCCGAGTTGAGTGCCGCCGTGCCCATGCTGAGCGTGACACTGGTGGGCGCTGTCAGCACGGGATGGAATGACAGGTCGCGCCACATCGTCGGTGCGGTGTCCCCGCGCAGGTTGGCGATCGAGTCGTCGCTCTGCAGAGCGCCGTTGTGCATGTAGTTGCCACGCACGAAAAAGCGGGCCCGCATCTGGTCCTGGATCTTGCTGTCGGGGAGGGTCGCCTGCGATGGCTGCATCGCGCGCTGGAAGGCGGCGTAGCGGCTCGCCTGCACCGAGGAATGCATGATGTCGCCGTAGCGGCCGGCGAAGGTCACGGCCAGGAAGAGCGGCGCCAGCACCGCGAGCGCGACCAGGAATTCCGTCATCGACTGGCCGCGGCAGTGCCCGGCCCCGAAACGGCCGCTCCGGCCGCGGCGATCGCTATGCGTCATGGCGTGGTTCCCAGAGCCGATTTCGTCGGCAAGTGGATGAACTGGTCGACCGCGGCGCGGCTGAACCTCGCGTCGGCGATGGAGCCGCTCGACGTGAACGAGGCCAGCCGCAGGTTGCCCATGGCCGCCGCTTCCCCGAAGTCGGCGCCGACGTCCCGGCTACCAGCGCGGCGCACGGTTTGCGACATCAGCACGACGCGGCGGCCGTAGCCCTGGTAATAAACCGTCGGCCGGTCGGCGTACAGGCAGATGTCGAAGCCGCCGACATCGGCAAGCGGCGCGGCGGGCTGGCTCGCGAACGCGGCGATCTTCGCCATCGCCTTCGCCATCACGGCCGAATTCCAGACGCAGGCAGGGCCGCCTGCATCCTCGCGCGGCAGGCCCTGAAGGTCGACGACCCGAGGCTTCTCCGTGCACGGGCGCGACGGCAGCGCCGTCTCGTCGATGCTCGGCGCTTCGGCCGACGGCGAAGTGACGTCCATCATCGCGCCCAGCAGATCGGTCGAGCCACTGACCCGCGAGACGCATGTCTTCTCGACGACCGCGTGGCGCATGGCGAACAGAGCGACCTGACAGCCATTGGCGGCGTCGGCGCCGATCTGTCGTTGCGTGTCGAACTCGGCCCACTTCTGTCCGTCGAACAGCTCTTCCTGCTCGACGACGGCGAGCTGCGCGAGTTGCGCATCCGACGGCAGTTGCGGCTGGGCCTGCTGGAGATGATGCGCGACCTGGCAGGCATCGACGCTGCGGGCGACGCCCGCCCGCATCGCTGGGACATTGCCGTGACCGACGCGGACGATGCGCAAAGCCGGGCCGGTTTCGCTGGCACCTGAGGCTCCGATCGTAGCGACGGCGGCCCACGCCAGCATCAGCGAGAGGACGCCCCGGACCGCACCCACGCGCGTGGCGCTGCGGAACCGGGACGCGGCGACCCGCATCACTGCGCTCCAGGGGTGAACGCCGTGACGGCGGGGTTGATGCCCATCGCCGTGACCAGCGCGGCCTTCTCGACGACGCTGAAGTCGACCAGGCGGGCCTCCCAGTACGGGCTGAAGAGCGAGCCGTATTCCTTGGCGCTGTCGGCGCGCCACAGGGTGCTCGCGGTGCGGTCGGCTGCGAGCCGCTGCGGCCGCTGGAACGAGACCCGGGCCTTGGCCAGCGCGCTCAGCTGGTTCTGCTCGAGCCGCTCCGGCATTTCCGACGATCCGGTCGGATTGTTGGCCATGGCCAACCCCATGCCCAGGTTCGATGTCGTCATCGTGGCGGCTTGAGCGCGCTTCACGGCGACGACGAAATCCATGCCAAGCGTGGCGCGGTGCGCCGCAGTCTTGTCGGAGATGTCAAAGACGGAAGGCACCCCGCTCCAGCCGCTGTGCGAATGTCCGGCTCCATCACCGCGCGCCAGAGATTGCGCCGTGCGGCTGGGGCTCCACGTCGATCCGGAACTGCCGTTCTGGTCAGCGTTGGCCCGGCCCCATCCAATAGGTAGATAGGTCTTGCGTTTGCACAACACGCAAGTCCACCATTCGACAGTGTCCTCGGCCTCCCAGCGCGTAAAGCCTTGGAGCTGGGAGCCACCGTGCTTTTCGAGGCCGGCGACTCCGAGCGGGAGGGTGATGTTGAACAGGCCGTTTCCAGGCCGGTTGGCGGTGAAGTCGTCCCGCGAATCGAGCAGCACCTGCCTGGCGTCGGTGCGCTGGTTGCCGGTGTACTGCTTGGTGAAGGCGAGCCACTGGCGTTCGTTCTCGATGAACGTCAGCGCGCGGACCGCGGCGCTGTTGTCCACCTGGACACCGGCATCCGTGTGCGTTGAGAACGTGCTGCGGTTGGCGGCGACGACATTCGTCGCTGCGTTCTCGGCCGCGACGCCACCGAGTGTGTGCAACACCGTGTGCTCAGTGGCCAAGGCTGCCTTTTCCACTTCCAGCACGCCGATGATGCCGACGTTTGCTTCCCCCACGCCGGTCTCGAGTTCACTTGCAACAGTGGAAGATTCGGTCAGGAACGCGCCGACCACGTCGAGTCCGGGAATCAGGTCGAGAACGAGCCCGACGTTCTGTGCGACTTCGTGGAAGTACCCGAGCCACGACTCGATGCTCAGCATCTGCACGAGGAGGACCTCGTTGGCGATCATCGAGCGGTTGTTGTACGCGATGAGGTTGAGCATCCGCGCTTCGACGTTCGCGCCTGCAAGCGCGGCCGCGTCGGCGGCGTTGACGGTCTTCTCCTTGGCCGCGTGCAGCTGGCCGACGTTGAAGACGCCATAGAGCACGGCGGCGCTGGCCGCCAGCGTGCCGAGAAGCCAGATCACGGCCTGGCCGCGCTGACGCAACTTCAGCGTCAGCGACGACCGGGCGCGTGCCGGCGACGGGGAGGAACGTGTCGTCATGCGATGTCGCCTTCCGGATCGCCAACCGGCGGCCGGGTGCCCGGCCGCCGGTGTGGAGCGTCGACTCAGTGGTTGCCCACGTTGTCGGCGAACTTCGCCATGCCGCGGTTGGTGGCCGCGTCGTTCTTGGCAGCCTGACCGGCCTGCGTCGCTTGCGTCGAAGCATCGGTCGCCTCTTGCTGCTGGCCTGCGAGGCCGGCGGCCATGGCGCCCGTCTGATTCCGGACGGTGCGGCCGAAATAGTTATAGACGCCGATCGCGGCGATGGCGATCAGCGCAACGATAATAATATATTCCGTCATCCCTTGACCGCGAATATGACGGCGCGAAAGATTCAATTTGCTCATGCCTGCTCCATAGATTGAATGAATATTGCCAGAACCACCCCGCATTACTACGCGGCGAAGTCAGTCTGCCATGAGCGCGTGACGGCCGCAAGACACATCCGACGTGCGGTGGGCCCGCTGCCACACCCCCGAAGCGGGGCATTGCGCACCAGCCACGTTACTCGTTTAGATTAACGGGGGTGGATATGTCGAATCTTGGTGCACAGTCACTCTGGAAAAACTGGCAGGACTAACTGAGCGCGTGCGCATATATCATATGACGGCCGGATTGCAAACTCGGTTACGAACGCTTTCAATTGCTGTGGCGGGTGGCGCCACGGTCGGGATTTGTTGCAACTTGGAACAATTCTGGTGGGTCGCCCTGGCGGGCGCCGCGCTCCTTTCCCTGGCGGCCATCGACACGCTGGCGCGGCCGGACGGCTGGTCGACCACGTGGTCGACGGCGGTCGTCGCCGCCGGCGTCGCGGCCTGGCAATGCGCCGCGATGTGGTGGGTGGTGCTGGCGGTCGACACGCCCTCGGCGGCGTCCGGCCGGGCCTGGGGGGCGACGGCGCTCTGCATCTTGGTGGGCGGTCAGGCGCTATGCATCGCCGCGACATGGGCGCCGCTCGACTGGCTGGCGCGGCGTCGCCGCTTGGTCGGCCGGGGGGCCGCGTTGGCCGGCGCCGGCTGCTGGCTGCTGGCCTTCGGAGCCGCGTCGACCTTGCGCCAGCTGTCGTGGGCTGGCGACGGCCTTGCCAGCCTCAGCACGGCCGCTGTCGACGCGCCGGGCGCGAAGGCGTGGCTGCCGATCGTCGGCGCCCAGGGCTTCGACGGCCTGCTCCTGTCGACGATCGCCGTGCTGGCCCTGTCCTTGCTCCTGCACGACTCCAAGCTCCTCGGTCTCGCTGCCCTCGCCCTGTTCGCCATGTCGATTCCCTCCTGGCTCCCTGCCACGCCGTGGACGCATGCCGACGGGCCCGAGGTGCGCGTCGTGGCGCTGCAGGCGAAGGCCGTCAAGGGCGTCGCCTGGACGACGCGCGAACGCGACGAGACCCTCGATCTGGTCGCCGCG
>CAZZVH010000055.1:6214-12494 GCA_964657365.1 uncultured Burkholderiaceae bacterium | reverse complement strand
GTCTCGATCGACTGCTTGGCGGCATTGATCTCGGCGCCGCGCGCCCGCTTCTCGTCGGGCGGAAGCGCCGCGAGCGCCTTCAGCTGCTCCGTGATGCGCCCGGCCTTGCCGACATAGCGCGCCTTCGCGTCCTCGAGCTCGGCGCTCGCCGAGGCCCGCGCGAAGTCGCTTCGAGCGCTTTCAACCACCGACGCGAGATCGTTCATCGTTCCCTGCATGGGGCCGGGCCGCCGTGGCGGCATGGAATGCGGCCGCCGCCGGCGGCCCAGCCGCCGGTGGCGCCGGGGTCAGCTCAGGTGCGGACGCACCTTTTCGACGATCGAGCCGAACGCCGCCGGATCGTTGACGGCCATGTCGGCCAGCACCTTGCGGTCGATCTCGATCGAGGCCTTCTTGAGACCCGCCATGAACTTGCTGTACGTGACGCCGAGGCCGCGGGTCGCCGCGTTGATGCGGGCGATCCAGAGCTGGCGGAACACGCGCTTCTTCGTGCGGCGATCGCGATAGGCGTATTGCCCGGCGCGCATGACCGCTTCCTTGGCGATCCGGAAGACGTTCTTGCGGCGGCCGCGGAAGCCCTTGGCGAGGACGAGGATTTTCTTGTGACGTGCGCGGGCGGTGACGCCGCGTTTGACGCGAGGCATGGTGTGATTCCTTCAGAAGATGTTGGGAGCGAGCGAGATCAGAGGCCGGCGAACGGCAGCATCTGCGCCATGTGGCCCATGTTCGTCTCGTGCACGCCGACCGAGCCGCGCAGGTGGCGCTTGTTCTTGGTCGACTTCTTCGTCAGGATGTGGCGCTTGAACGCCTGACCCCGCTTGACCGTGCCGCCCGGGCGAACCCGGAACCGCTTCGCGGCGCTCTTCTTCGTCTTCATCTTGGGCATGTGAATGCTCCTTCTTCGTGTGCTCCAGCAGGCGCCGCCGGGTGTCCGGTCGTCTTGTTGGCCTGCAGTCGCTTGTGTGTTCTATTTACGTTTCGGCGCCAGCACCATGATCATCTGCCGGCCTTCGAGCTTGGGCATGTGCTCGACCACCGACACGTCGGACAGTTCGTCGCGGATCCGCTCGAGCAGGCGCATGCCGATGTCCTGGTGGGTGATCTCGCGGCCGCGGTAGCGGAGCGTGACCTTGCCCTTGTCGCCGTCTTCCTCGATGAAGCGGCGCAGGTTCCTCATCTTGATCGTGTAGTCGCCCTCGTCGGTGCCAGGGCGGAATTTCACTTCCTTGACTTCGATGACCTTCTGCTTCGACTTGGCCTCGGCCGCACGCTTCTGTTCCTGGTACTTGAACTTGCCGTAGTCCATCAGCCGGCAGACCGGCGGATCGGCCTGGGCGACGATCTCGACGAGATCGACGTCCTGCTCGCCGGCCAGCCTGAGGGCCTCGGCGATCGGGACGATGCCGAGCGGTTCGTTCTCCTGTCCGTTCAGACGGACCTCGGGAGCCAGGATTTCACGATTCAGCCGGTGCTTGCGCTCGGCGTTGGGTGTGCGACGGTCGAGAAAAGTAGCGATGTCAAAGGCCTTTCAACGAGCTCCGAGGCAGCCGGAGCCCATGAACAAACAACACGCGCTCCAGGCCGGAATGGGTTTCCGGCCAGGCTCTCACAGTTTCTGGGCGATGTCGGCGGCGAGCTTCACGGAGAAGTCTTCGACGGACATCACACCGAGGTCGTGGTTGCCCCGGGCGCGCACGGCAACGGTTCCGTTTGCCTTCTCCTTGTCGCCGACGACGAGGATGTACGGAACCTTCTGCAACGAATGCTCGCGGATTTTATAGTTGATTTTCTCGTTCCGCAAATCGCACTCGATTCTAAGTCCTTGTTTTTGCAACGATTTGACAAC
This sequence comes from uncultured Burkholderiaceae bacterium, assembly GCA_964657365.1. Lineage (GTDB taxonomy): Bacteria > Pseudomonadota > Gammaproteobacteria > Burkholderiales > Burkholderiaceae_C > Schlegelella_A. The sequence continues at coordinate 10,648 of CAZZVH010000055.1, read as the reverse complement.
GTCCCGGGCGTAGTCGGCCGAGCTTTCCGAAATATTCAGCACGCTCGCCTGCAGCGGCGCCAGCCAGGCGGGCAACGCGCCGGCATGGTGCTCGAGAAGAATGCCGATGAACCGCTCGAAGCTGCCGACGATCGCCCGGTGCAGCATCACCGGAAACGCCCGGCCGCTGGTGTCCGTGACGTAGTCTCCCCCCAGGCGCTCCGCCGTGTTGTAGTCGACCTGCATCGTGCCGAGCTGCCACTGCCGCCCGATCGCGTCCTTCAGCGTGTACTCGATCTTGGGCCCGTAGAACGCACCGTCTCCCGGTGCGACGACGAACTCGCACCCCGAACGCCGGAGCGCTTCCATCAACGCGAACTCGGCCTTGTCCCAGAACTCGTCGGTGCCGACGCGATTCTCGGGCCGCGTGGCGACCTTGTAGATGATGTCGGTGAAGCCGAAATCCTCGTAGACCGCCTTCAGCTGCGCGGTGTAGGCGACGCATTCCTCGAGGATGTGGTCCTCCGTGCAGAAGATGTGGCCGTCGTCCTGCGTGAAGCCGCGCACCCGCATGATCCCGTGCATCGCCCCGCTCGGCTCGTTGCGATGGCATTGCCCGAACTCGCCGTAGCGGATCGGCAGGTCCTTGTAGCTGCGCAACTGCGATTTGAAGATGAGCACGTGGCCGGGGCAGTTCATCGGCTTGAGCGCGTACTCGTGCTTCTCCGATTCCGTCGTGAACATGTTCTCGCGGTAGTTCTGCCAATGGCCCGTCTTCTCCCAGAGGCTCTTGTCGAGCAGCTGAGGCCCCTTCACTTCCTGGTAGCCGGTGACGCGGTAGATGTTGCGCATGTACTGCTCGATCGCCTGCCAGATCGCCCAGCCCTTCGGATGCCAGAACACGACACCGGGCGCCGCTTCGTCGATGTGGAACAGGTCGAGCTCGCGGCCGAGCTTGCGGTGGTCTCGCTTCTCGGCCTCCTCGAGCATGTGCAGGTACTGCTGCAGCTCGTCCTTCGTGGCCCAGGCCGTGCCGTAGATGCGCTGCAGCATCTCGTTGCGGTGGTCGCCGCGCCAGTAGGCGCCAGCGAGCTTCATCAGCTTGAAGTGTCTGAGCTTGCCCGTGCTGGGCACGTGCGGGCCGCGGCACAGGTCCTCGAAGCCGCCGTCGCTGTAGAGCGAAACGTCCTCGCCGGCCGGGATGCCGCCGATGATCTCCGCCTTGTAGGCCTCGCCGATCGCCTTGAAATGCGCGACGGCCTCGTCTCGCGGCAGGACACGCCGGGTGACCTTGTCGTCCCTGCGGGCGAGCTCCGCCATCTTCGCTTCGATGGCGACGAGGTCTTCGGGCGTGAACGGACGCTTGTATGAAAAATCGTAGAAGAAGCCGTTCTCGATGACCGGGCCGATCGTCACCTGCGACTCGGGGAACAGCTCCTTGACTGCGTGCGCCAGCAAGTGGGCCGTCGAATGGCGGATCACGTCGAGCCCGGCGGCGTCCTTGTCGGTCAGGATCGCGAGCCGCTCGTCGTGGTCGAGCAGATAGCTCGTGTCGACGGTCCGGCCGGCCTCGCCGCTGCCGACCCGCCCGGCCAGCGCCGCCTTGGCCAGGCCCGGGCCGATCGACTCGGCGACCTGCGCGACCGTCACCGGGCCGGGGAATTCTTTCCGCGATCCGTCGGGAAGCTGAATCGAAACCATCGAAGTCTCCAGAAAGCAAAAAGCGCGGCCGGGGCCGCGCTGTGTGGGACGAGAAAGAGAGGAAATGCGATGTCGGGACGCGCGGCGTGCCTACACCCTGCAAAGCGCAGAGGGAGTTCGCGGTGTCATCACCGGCATGCCTTTCTCGCTCTTGTGGTGGTCCATGGCCGAGATTGTAGAGGAGCGCTGCGAACCTCCCTGCGGGCGCCCCGCGTCAGAACGGCAACACCTTCACGTTCGCCGTGCGCTCGACGAACCAGAGCGCCGCGACCGACAGCGCCACCACCGAGCCGCCGCGGATGACGACAGCCCTGTACATCGGCCACCGGCGCAGCCCGAACAACGCCGTCGTCGCGACGGCGACGATCATCAGCTGGCCCATTTCCAGGCCGACGTTGAACTGCAGCAGCGCCAGGGCGAAATCGGCCGTCGGCAGGTTCAGCTCCGACAGGACGCTGGCGAAGCCGAAGCCGTGGATGAGGCCGAAGAAGAAGGTGACGACGATGCGCCGCACCGGGAAGATCGGCCAGATGTTGTCGAGTGCCGCCAGCATGATCGTCACGGCGATGGCGGGCTCGATGAACGACGACGGCAGCGACACCAGCTTCAGCGCGGCCAGGGCCAGCGTGATCGAGTGCGCCACCGTGAACGCCGAGACGATGCCGATCACGGGCAGGATGGCCTGCGAGATCCTGTCGACCGGCCGCCAGCCGTCGGCGGTGCGGCGCATGACGGCAGGCAGCAGCAGGCAGAGCAGGAACAGGACGTGGTCGTAGCCGGTCAGGATGTGCCGGATGCCTTCGCCCAGGAACTGCCACCGCGAAGGCGCCTCCCGGGGATGGCTGGCGGCTCCGGAGGCACCGCTCGCAGACGCGTCCGGACCGGCGCCGGCCTGGCTCGGAACCAGCACGAGCAGTTCCAGCGGCTGACCGGGGCGCTGGATCTTGGCGATCCCACGGTGCGTGGGATCGACTTCGGAGAACAGGGAATAACCGATCTCAGGGCGAACGGGCAAGCTGCACTCGGAAGCGAGACGGATCACCGCATACGCGCCGTCGTTGCGCCTTTCGAGGCCCTGCCCCGTCGTGTGGAGCGCGCATCCGGCGATGGACAGCCGCGGCAGGGCGTAAGCCTCGATCCGCGGCCAGCCGGCCTTGATCTCGCCCCAGGTCAGCTTGCCGTCGCCATCGGTGTCGAGATCGAGCGCGATGTCGAGGTCGCGCAACGCGATGTCCCAGCGCACGTCGAGGTGGTTGGTCGCCGCTTCCAGTTGCAGGTAGGAGTCGCTCGACTTGTGCGCCGAAGCAGATCCCGCGAGCGCGGCCAGGCCGATGCCGATGAGCGCTGCGCGGCCCAGGCGGGCCAAGCCCGTGAGCGGCTCAGAGAAGCGCATCGATCCGCCGGTCGTGCAGGCCCATCGATGCCTTGAGCTGCCGCGCTTCGTCGATCGCCCGGGCATCGCCGCTCGCTTTCGCCGCCTCGGCCAGCACGAGGATGTCGAGCGCCTCGCGCTGCTGGTTCACGTCGCCCCGGGCGAGCTCGAGGGCGCGCGCCGGCTGGTGCTCGACGAACAACGCGAACATCGCCTGCTCGCGACCGTGGAACTTCGAGGCATCGGGACGCTGGTTGGCGAGCGCGATGCGATCGCGCATCTCGGCGACGTCGCGGCTCGCGTCGGCGCTCCGCGCACGCGTCCCGGCGATCGCCAGCCGGAGCAGCACGGCATCGGTCCGCACCTCGTCCTTGAGCACCTTGAGCGCTTCGGCCGGCCTGCCCTGGTCGATCAGGAAATCGGCATAAGCGGTCGCCGCATAGGAATCGGGCCCGAGCTTCAGGACGGCCCGGTACGCGGCATCGGCCGGCGCGGCACGACCGTCGCGCTGCTCCAGTTCCGCCAGCGATGTCATCAGCCAGCCCTGCGTGGCCGGCGGCGTCTGCGGATCGGCAAGCAGGCCCTGGAACGTCCTGCGGGCCGCCGCGACGTCGCCGCGCAGCGCCGCGTTTTCCGCGAGGCAGGCGCTCGAGTGGAGACGTGCGCCAGCCGCGGCGACGTGGCGGCAGGCGTCGTCGGAGTCGGCATAGCGCCCCTGGACCCGGAGCACGGTCGCGAGGGTCAGCCAGGCCTGCGCCTGGCGGTCGCCGCCACGCCGGGCCAGCAACTGGTGCAAGCTGACGATCGACGCATCGAATTCATGCAGGTACTGCTGCAGCGTCGCACGCATCAACAGGATGTCGCCCGGCGCTGTCATGGGATCCGGCCACGGCTGCAGGGCCGCCAGCGCCAGGCCGGCGAAACGCGGGTCCCCGGCTTCGCGGGCGCGGTCGAGATCCCGCTTCGCCACGCTCAGGGCGAGCGTCGCATCGCGCGGCCGATCGGCCAGCGCCTTGCGCAGTCGCCGCTCCTCGTCGCGGCTGCCGATGGTGGCCGGCAAGACCTCGATGACCTCGTCGTCGCGCGAAGGAACGATCGGCTCTGCCGACGCCCGCCACGACAGGCAGCAAAGAAAGAGACCGGCCGCCAGGGCGCCGGTCTTGAGAAAAAAGACTTGCATGGAACGGAGACTGTAAGAGAGGCGCTTCGAGAAGCGCCTCTCCCTGTCGTCAGTCGACCGTTGTCGGCTCGGCGGTGTCGTCGGTCGGGCCGACGACGGCGCTGGTGTCGACCGCGACGACTTCCGAGGCGCCGCCGCGCGCCGGCGCCCGAGACGAGCACCAGGGCGATCCGAAAGTAGAGCGTTCCGGCAGCGACGGCGA
>CAZZVH010000055.1:0-6204 GCA_964657365.1 uncultured Burkholderiaceae bacterium | reverse complement strand
CGACCGGCTCGAGCGTGTCGGCAGACGACGCCACCAGCAGCTTCAGATAGGCGATGAAGCCCGCGACCGAGGCGCTCGCGCTGGGCGGCACCGCGGTCGTGGCCGGAATCACCGGCGCCGGCGTGTTGTTGTAGTCACCGCCGCCGCCGCATGCCGAGACGAGCGCCGCCGCCGCGAGTGCGACGAGAGAAGAACGTGTCTTCATGAATGCTCCTTATTGCGCGCCGGGCAGCGGCGTCGCGAGGTACGGGAAGGTCTGCAGCAACGGCGCATTCGCATGCACCTTCGGGCCGGCCTGGTCGACGCCGTCGTGCAGCGAGAACGCCGTCGCGCCCAGCGGCACGGCCGACGGATTGCACGCCGCACCGAACTTGTAGGTGTTGGCGGTGCCGTTGGCCACGCACAGGCCACCCATCATGGCGACGAGCGAGATGTCGACCACGTCGTCGTTCGGACGGCGCCCGTTCGGGTAGCCGGCCAGATCGCCGCCAGGGCCGGCCAGCAAGCCACCGAGCAGGCCGAGACGGTTCTGCTGCGCTTCAGGCACGGGCGGAGTCGTCGTGTTCAGGCGCAGCATTTCCGAGGCGACGCCGGTCGGCGTCGTTGCGGAGAAGGCCTTCGGCTGGTTCACGCCGGCGATGCCCGTCAGGAACGTGGTCGTCAGGTCGGTGCGCGGGAAGTTCGACGGCGACGCGCCCGGAATGTTCAGCGCGATCTCGATCAGCTTGGGCAGCGTCGGGTTCGTCACGTAGGTGGCGAACTGGCCGTCGTTCATCGGCTTGGAGCTGTTGAACTTGTCCTTGTCGGGCAGGCCGATGACGACTTCGTTCACCAGCGGCATGCCGAGGCGCGAGACCTGGGTCCAGGCGCCGCCGACGATGGCTGCCGTCTGGTAGCCGCTCTTCGGCGCGCTGCTGAGCAGGGACCCCTGGCGCAGGCTGGCTGTCGTCCAGCCGCCGATCACCGGATCGCCGCCGGCGGTCAGGCAGGCGGTCGGCACTTCGAGCTCGAGCGACGTCACGTTCTTGCCGGCGAGGCTGTCGGTGCCGGCATCCTTCATCGTCGGATCGGTGACGAACGCGGCTTCGGCCGGCGTGAAGTCGGCTGCGCCCGGGACGTTGATCAGGTCGAAGATGACGCCGAGGTTGACCGCGAACGGATCCTTGCGCTGGCCGACGAACACCTTGCCGGGGAGCGAGCAGCCCGGAATGGTGATCGGGAAGACGTGCAGGGCCGCGTAGGCCGCATAGTTGGGGATCGTCTTGTTGCCGATGTTGTCCGACGGCTTGTCGAAGGTCGCGCTGCCCGTGGTGGCGTTCGTGACGGCCGCGACCGTGCCCGTGCGCCGGTCACCGCGGACGATGTTGAGCGTGAAAGTTTCGTTGACGTTCAGGTTGGCATCGCGGACGTTGGCCACCTGGCCGGACTGCGTCAGCGGAATCGCCACGTTCGAGCCGCCGATCGGCAGCGCCGTGCCCTTGAGGGTGTTGGTGAAGCGGAACTGGAAGGTGATGTCTTCCTTGCCGTCGCCGTTGTTGTCGATGTGGATCTCGTACAGGCCGTTCGGATCCAGCTTGTAGTAGTTCGGGCCGTCGCCGGGACCTTGCAGCGGCTGGTAGTCGGCGATCAGCGTCGTGTACGCGCTGCGGCCGGCTTCGTAGCTGGTGAACATGTAGAAGTCCGTGCCGTCGACCTTCGGCGTCGCCGTGATCGAAGGTGCTTCGCGGTGGCTCGACGCGAACGTCGACGTGCTCGACAGGCCGTACAGGGCGGCGATCGCCGCCAGGACGGGCAGCACGCGGACGCGTGTGGTGGTGCGGAAGATCATGGTGTTGCTTGCTCCTCGGTGGAATGGATTCGGGACCGGCGATCCGGGTTTTCCCCCCGACGCCAGCCTCTCGGCCAGCGTCTGCCCCGGTGTACGCGTCGACATGAAACACGGATGCGACGCACGAGAAAATTTGAAAGGCTGCGCATGCCGGTGACCGGCCCGTGACCGGACCGCCGTGTCGGGCGTCCTCCGGCAAGCGGGACGCCCGCGACAAGGTAAGGTGTCGCTCGATGGCGCGACCAAGCGACATCCTTCACGGAGAACACCCATGCGCCACGCCGATCGCCCTGTGAATCGCCATCTCGCCCTGACCGCATCCCTCGCCGGCCTGGTCGCCCTCGGTCAGCAGATCGCCGTCGCCGGCGAAGCGTGCACGGCGCAAAGCGGTTCCAGGACCACGCCGGTGGTGGAGCTCTACACCTCGGAAGGCTGCAGTTCCTGCCCTCCGGCCGACCGGTGGCTGTCGACGCTCAAGGCCGACCCGTCGGTGGTCGCCCTCGCCTTCCACGTCGACTACTGGGACCGGCTCGGCTGGAAAGACCGTTTCTCGAGCGCCAGCTTCACCGAACGGCAGGCCACGGAGCAGGCCACCGACGGAGCCCGCTTCAGCTACACGCCACAGGTCGTCGTCGACGGTCGGGACAGCAGGGAATGGCCCTCGTCGTCGGCGCTCGCCGACCAGCGGGCCACGGCAACGGTCGCGCTCGCGCTGGCCAGGCAGGGCGACCACGTGACGGCGACCGTCGTCGCCGGCGCGAAGGCGCCGAAGCGCCTGGCCGCCTACTGGGCGGTCACCGAGCAGGGCCACGTCAGCAACGTGAAGGCCGGCGAGAACCAGGGCTCGACGCTGCACCACGACTTCGTCGTCCGCGACTACCGTGCCGTCGCCGCGTGGCCGGGCACGGAGGCGAGCCACGCGATCGCCTTCGATTTGCACGGGGCAGCCGATGCCGGGCACCCGCGCGACGTGAACCTGATCGTCGTCGACGCCGACAGCGGCAAGCCGCTGCAGGCCCTGAAGCTGGGCTGCTAGGCGCGCGAGCGCAGCGCCGCGCGCAACTCCTCGCCGATCTCGGGCCGGGCCGCGAACGGATCGGTCGGGTTGCGCGACTGGACCACGTCTTCCAGCCGCGTCTGCACCGAGGCCAGCGATTTCGGATGGCTGTAGATGTAGAAGCGGCCGGCCTCGATCGCGTCGAACACGAACCCGGCCACGTCGGCCGCGCTCACCTTGCCGCGGCCCACCGCCCGGTCGCTCATGGCCTGGCCGATCAGCTGGCTGCGCGTGGGCGGTTCCGCCGGCAGGTCGTCTGGCCGGTTGCGCTTGCTGTCGGTGATGCCGGTCGGAACGAAGAACGGACACAGGACCGACGCGCCGATCCGGTCGGTGACGAGCCGCAGGTCCTGGTAGAGCGTTTCGCTCATCGACACCACGGCGTGCTTGCTGGCGTTGTAGATGCCCATGTTGGGCGCGTTCAGCAGGCCCGCCATGGAGGCGGTGTTGACGATGTGGCCCTCGTAGGCCGGATCGCGTTCGGCGGCATCCAGCATCATCGGCGTGAACACGCGGACGCCGTGCGCGACGCCCATCAGGTTGACGCCGATCACCCACTCCCAGTCGGCCACCGAGCTTTCCCAGATGAGGCCACCGGCGCCGACCCCGGCGTTGTTGAAGACAATGTGCGGCGCGCCGAAACGGGCAAGCGTGGCGGCGCCCAGCGCTTCGACCTCGGCCGCCTTGCTGACGTCGACCCGCTGCGCGAGCACCTTCGCGCCGAGCGACTCGATCTCGGCGGCGGCCCGCTGCAGTGCATCGTCCTGCACATCGGCCATGACGACGTTCATGCCCCGCCGCGCGGCGATGCGCGACACCTCGAGCCCGAAGCCGGATCCGGCGCCGGTGATGACGGCGGTGCCGCCGGCGAATTGCTTCATGTGCTTTCCTTGACCGTTGCCGGCAACTTGACGTGGTAGCCGACGCGCGGGAAATGGACGTGGACCGTGCCGGCGCGGCCATCGATGCGCTCGATGACGGCTTCTTCCGCGTCGAGGCCGACCAGCGTGCCGGCGACCTCGTCGTGCGCGTAGTCGGCCGGCACCACCCGGACCGGCGTGCCGGCCTCGATCGCCGAACCGTCGGCCACGGCGCAAGCCGCGAAGGTGTGCGTCGCGCGGGCCAGGTCGATCGCGGCCTCGCTCGACATCCGCTCGTGCGTGCCGTGGCCGAACGCCGCGACCCGTTCGTACCAGCGGCCGAGGCGCGGAAAGGCGGCGAGGTGCTCGGCGATCGGCGGCGCCCGCCGCACGAACCAGACGGACTGCGCTGCCGCGAAGTCGGCGATCGACGGCAGCGCGCCCAGCAGGAACGGCCGGTCGTCGCCCAGCATCGTCTCGAGGCGGGTCGCGTAGACGTGGAGCATGGCGGCGTAGTCGTGGACCGGCGCGCGCCGCATCGCGGGGTTCATCGCCGCGCGATCCGCGGCGAAGGCGCGCAGGATCTCGACCGGCACTCCCGGGAGGATGTGGCCGATGCCGGCGGGCTGCATCGTGAACGGCACGGCCGTCCAGAACAGCGCGGTGTCGGCCCACTGGGCGACGATGTCGTCGAGCCCGCGCGTCGCCGCCGGATAGAGCGGCGGCTCCGGCACGAGGCGGTCGACGACGCGGCACATCAGCGCGGAATCGCAGTAGACGTCGGCGCCGATCTGCATGAACGGCGTGCGCCGATAGCCGCCCGTGAGCGCGACGACGTCCGGCTTGGGCAGGATCGTCGGCACGTCGACCGAGCGCCAGCGGATGCCCTTCATGCCGAACACGAGGCGCACCTTCTCCGAGAACGGCGAACCGGCGTAGTGGTGCAGGACGATCCCGCTCACGAGGCGTCTCCTCCCGGCTCGGCACGCCGCTGCTTCGCGGCGAAGATCACGCGCATCGTCGAGCCGACATCACGGACCTCGGCGCCCTCGAGTGCTCCCTTGGCCACCAGCATGCGGTGCAGCGCGGGCAGGTGGTAGTGCGGCACCGCCGGATACAGGTGGTGCTCGAGGTGATAGTTGACGTGATGCGGGAAGATCGTCGCGCGCGCCAGGACGTTGAGCAGGCTGCCGCCGGACCGGTTGCTGCGCGCCGCCGTCAGCGGCGAGCTGAGGTCGACGACGCCGCCGTGCTCGGCGATCGCACGCAGGCGCAGGATCGGCTGCAGCACCGTCAGCATCGGCACCAGCCAGAGCACTGCGTATTGCGCGAGCCCCCGCCAGCCGCCGAGCCCCAGGCAGGCCAGCGGCATCGCCAGCTGGAAAGCCACCACGAACCAGCGGTCGGCGCGCGCGGCGGCACGCAGCTGCGGCGAGGTGTCGTCGAGCGGGCGCACGGCCCGGTTCGTCACCTCGTTGAGGGCAGGAGCACCGAAGAAATACGCATAGGTCTTCCAGGCGTTCCAGCCGGTCAGGTCCTGGCCGAGTTTCTTCCAGAGGTAGGCGGTTCCGCGCGGGTAGCCGCCGTGGATCGCCGTGTCCGGATCGTCGTCGGTGTAGAGGTGGTTGTGGTGCAGCCGATGGATCACGCGGTAGGTGCACATCGAGATCCCGCCCACCATGCCGACCAGCCGGCCGACCACGTCGTTGACTTTGCGATCCGCGAAGAGCCGGTAGTGCGCCGCCTCGTGGGCGAGGATGAAGAGCGCGTGCTGCTGGATGCCGACGACGACGATGGCCAGCAGCAGCCATGCGCTGGGCCACACCCGGACTCCGGCCGCGATGGCGAGCCCGATCAGTGCCGACGTCTGCAACAGCGCCATCGCCGAGCGCGTATCGCTGAGCCGGGTGAGCGGCGCCAGCTCGTCGGCGCCGAGGATGCGCCGCGCCGCGGCATTGCCCGATCCCGCCCGGGGCTCCGCCAGCGGCCGCAGGTCGTCGCGAAATTCTTCGCCGAACACCGGGGCGCCGGCGGATGCTGGAATCGAGATGGCGCGCATGGGCTCAGTCGGAAGCGTCGTGGCGTTCGATGCGGCGATCGCCGGCGGGCAGGCCCTTCAGGAACTTGAAGGTGCCGGTCGAGTGCGCGACGATCTTGCCCTCGGTATCGACGACGGTCGCCTCGCAGAACGCCATCGATGCCGTTCGGTGAAGGCGCCGGCCCGTCGCGACCAACCGGCCGAGACCCGGCCGCATGAAGCTGGTCTTCATCTCGATCGTGACCACGCCGCGCCGCTCCGGGGCGCCTCCCTCATCGGGGCTGCGCGCGGCGTGCGCCATGGCGACGTCGAGCAGCGTCATGGTCACGCCGCCGTGCGCGACGCTCCAGGAGTTGCAGAGCTCGTCGCGCAGCTCCACCGCGATCTCCGCTTCGCCCGCGTCGAAGCGGAGCATCTCGAA
>CAZZVH010000054.1:1913-12510 GCA_964657365.1 uncultured Burkholderiaceae bacterium | reverse complement strand
CGCTAGAAAGTTTCCTCGACGCCGATGGCGACGCCCGCGAGGGAGTGGAGACCGTCCTGCATGCCGAGTGCGCGAAGCCGGCCACGATACCCAAGTTTCGCGACACGGCGACACGCAAAAGCTACGATTCGAGAGCGCTTTCGCACTGCCTGCCTTGCCGAGGAATCGAGCCGATGACTGCCAGCCTTCCGTTCCGCCCGCGCCGCCGCGTCGCCCAGGCCGCACTCGCCGTGTTCGCCCTGCTCGGCGCCTGCGGTCCGGCCGCCGCGGCCGATCCGAAGGTGCTCAACATCTACAACTGGTCCGACTACATCGCCGACGACACGATCCGGAATTTCGAGAAAGAGACCGGTATCAAGGTCAACTACGACAACTACGACGCCAACGAGATCCTGCACGCCAAGCTGGTCGCCGGCAACACCGGCTACGACATCGTCGTGCCGGGCTCGCACTTCGCGAAGCAGCAGATCGCCGGCGGCCTCCTCCAGAAGCTCGACCGCTCGAAGCTCACCAACTGGAGCAACCTCGATCCGGCATTGCTGAAGCAGCTCGCCAACGTGGACCCGGGCAACCAGTACCTGGTCGACTGGCTCTGGGGCTACGTCACGGTCGGCATCAACGTCCCGAAGGTCAAGGCCGCGCTCGGGCCGATGCCGATGCCCGACAACGCCTGGAGCCTGATCTTCGATCCGAAGTACGCGGCGAAGCTGAAGAGCTGCGGCGTCAACTTCCTGGACTCCGCCTCCGAGGTGCTGCCGGTGGCCATGCTCTACGTCGGCAAGCCGGCCTACAGCACCAGTGCCGGCGACTACGACGCCGCGGCGCAGATGCTGAAGAGCGTGCGGCCCTACGTCACGCGTTTCTCGTCGTCGGGCTACATCAACGACCTGGCCGGCGGCAGCCTGTGCGCCGTGATGGGCTATTCGGGCGACATCAACATCGCCCGCGCCCGCGCGCTCGAAGCGGCGCCGAGGCAGCCGGCAGCCATCGAGGCGCTGATCCCGAAAGGCGGCGCGACGCTGTTCTTCGACACGATGGCGATCCCGAAGGACGCGAAGAACGTCGCCAACGCGCACCTGTTCATCAACTACATCCTGCGTCCGGAGGTCGCCGCTTCGCTGACCAACAAGCTGTTCTATGCGAACCCGAACGCCGCGTCGCTGAAGTTCGTGAAGAAGGACGTGGCCGAGAACAGGACGATCTTCCTGTCGGCCGACGACAAGGCCCGCATGTCGCCGCCCGACGCCGTCCCGCAGGACATCCGCCGCGTCCAGACGCGCATCTTCACGGCCTTCAAGGCCGGCAAGTAGCTAGAGCGGAACGCCGTTGACGACGCGGGCCTCGATGACGCGCCCGGCGCCGTCGACGAGTGCCCGCACCTCGCCATCGGCTTCGACATGCATGCCGATCTCGAAGCCGAGCAAGGCGAAGCCCTCGGGCCGGGTGTGGACGAAATCGCCCGAGTCGAGCACCACGCCGTTGGCCTCGCCGTGGCGCGCGTAGTTGAAGCGCACCACCTTGCCGTGGGCGCCTCCGACGGGCTCCGGGCCGCCGTCAGTGGCGACGCCGTCGACCGACACGAGCCGCTCGAGGTCGTACACCTCGTGCCCGGCCTCGCCCTTGTGCGACGGCGACGCGACGCGACCCTCGCAGACGACGCTGCAGCCTTCCTTCAGCGTGGCGAGCGCGGGGTCGTGGCCGCCCTTGGGCACGACGAACTGGACGGAGGTGCCGTCGACGTCGACGAGCAGGCCCTCGATGGCGCCCTTCGGGCTGTAGATGCGGTGGTCGAGACGGCCTTCGAGGACCCAGACGGCCTCGTCGGCAGAAGAATGATCGTGCGGCATGGCTGAAGTCTCGGTGCGGGGCGCGTTTGGAAGAAACGCACGACGAGAAGTTCCGCGCGCATCGCGCGATCACTCGACCTTGACGCCCTTCCAGAACGCGACGCGCCCCTTGATCTCCTTGGCGGCTTCGCTCGGCTCCGGGTAGTACCAGACGGCGTTCTCGTTGAGATTGCCGTCGACCATCAGGCTGTAGTAGTGCGCCTGGCCCTTCCACGGGCAGCCGGTACGGTGATTGCTGAAGGTGGTGTAGGCGCGGTTCAAGGACGCTTCCGGGAAGTAGTGGTTGCCCTCCACGACCACGGTGTCGTCGCTTTCAGCGAGCGTGGTGCCGTTCCAGGTGGCTTTCATCGGATCTGTTCTCGTTGCGGTTTGGAGATACTAAGGCGGCATGGACACTGCTGCACGAAGGCAGGACACAAGGGCATGCAACACGAGAGGGCGCGCATGACGACCAAGGTACGCAAGGGCCAGGCGCCCGATCACCTCGACCGTGCCGAGTTCGGCAGGCGCTTCCGGGGCTCGTTCGTCGACCCGGCCTTCCGTGACGAGGATGCCGCGATCGGCCGGATCGAGGCGATCGCCTGGGACGCCTATGTCGACGGCCGCAAGTCTCCGATCACGATCAAGGCCGGTCCGGGCCACGCCGATCCTTCCTACGACCTGTCGATCGATTGGCAGCAGACGAGCCAGCGCCTGAAGGCCGCGCAGAAGGTCTGGGCCGACAGGACGACCAGGACGCGCGCCCTGGTGATCTGCGGCTCGCCCCGGAACGACGGCACGTGCCCCGGCGAGATCTCGAAGACCTTCCGCCTGTCCGGGCTCGTCAGCGAGGAGCTCGGCGCCGCCGGCATCGAGGTCGACTTTCTCGATCTCAGCCTCGTCACTTCGGAGTACGCCCGCAAGATCCATCCCTGCAAGGCCTGCGTGTCGACGGCGATGCCGCTCTGCCACTGGCCGTGCAGCTGCTATCCGAACCACTCGCTCGGCCAGACCAACGACTGGATGGCGGAGATCTACGAGCGCTGGGTGGCGGCCCACGCCATCGTCATCGTCACGCCCGTGCACTGGTACCAGAGCCCGAGCCCGCTGAAGCTGATGATCGATCGCCTCGTCTGCGCCGACGGCGGCAATCCGGACCCGACCTCGACCAGCGGCAAGGACCCGGCCAAGGCCAAGGCGCTCGAGCTGAAGGGCTGGGACTATCCGAAGCATCTGGACAAGCGCGTCTACGGCCTGCTCGTCCACGGCGACGTCGCCGGCATCGAGGGCTCGCGCCGGGCGCTCTCCGACTGGCTCGACTGGATGGGTCTCGTCGACGCCGGCGCCCAGGCGCGGCTCGACCGCTTCATCGGCTACTTCGAGCCCTACGCGACCAGCCACGACACGCTCGACAAGGACCGGGCCGTCCAGGAAGAAGCGCGCAACGTCGGCCGCGCGGTCGCTCGATTCACGGCGGCCTTGCGCAACGGCAAACTGACCACCGAGCTGAAGACGTCACCGCGGCCGCGGCCCAAATGAAGACCGGCGCACGCGAGACGAGCCAAGGGTATACCCTCGCTGATCCATCATGAAGGCCCGCCTCTTGAGCTCACTCCTGAAGAAGATGTTCGCCGCGACCGGCCTGACCCGGCGCGGCAGCGTCATGGAGGCGACCGCCGCACTCCAGAAGGCGTTCGCCGACCACGTCGCCGGATCGATGCCGGCGGCCGGCGCCACGGCAGCGTCGACAATGCCGCCGGCGTCACCGACGGCGACGCCGACGCCAGCCACGCGGCCGGCCACGCCGGTCGATCAGCCGAGCCGCTTCGAAGGCAGCAGCTTCACCGGCGCCACCGGGACGCGGCTCTTCAAGCTCTTCGAGCCGGGCGGATTCGAAGGCCGCGCCTTGCCGATGGTGGTGATGCTGCACGGCTGCACCCAGAGCCCGGACGATTTCGCGACCGGGACACGGATGAACCTGCTGGCCGAGGAGCAGGGCTGGTTCGTGCTCTATCCGGCGCAGGCGCCGCGTTCGAACGCCAACAAGTGCTGGAACTGGTTCGTGCCGGAAGACCAGCGCCGAGGCCATGGCGAGCCGGCGCTCATCGCCGGCATGACGCGGCATGTGATGGAAACGCACGCGATCGACGCCGATCGCGTCTATGTCGCGGGCCTGTCGGCCGGTGGCGCCATGGCCGCGATCCTGGCGCGCGAATATCCAGACCTCTTCGCGGCCGCCGGCGTCCATTCGGGGTTGGCCGCCGGCGCGGCACAGGACGTCGGGTCGGCGTTCACGGCCATGAAGACCGGCGGCTCGAGTGCAGCGCCGGCCGCCGCGGGCTGGCCTGGCCGCCCCGTGGTCCTGGTCGATTCGGCGGGCACTGCAAGTGGCGGCACCAGCACCGGAGCGCCGGTGATCGCGTTCCACGGCGACGCCGATTCGACCGTCAACGCCGTCAACGGCAATCACGTCGTCGACGCCACGCTCGGCGACAAGGGCGCCTGGCAGGCCACGCGGGAGTCGGGTGCGTCGGCCGACGGACGCGGCTTCACGCGCACGGTCTACCGGCCAGAAGGCGCTCCCCGGGACGCACCGTCGCGGGCCGAGCACTGGGTCGTTCACGGCGCTGGCCACGCCTGGTCCGGTGGCGACAAGGCGGGCAGCTACGCCGATGCCGCCGGCCCCGACGCATCGCGCGAGATGTTGCGGTTCTTCGCCGAACATCCGCGGCGGCGGTAGTCGACCGGAGGCCGCGGCGTCGGTTCCGACGCGACAATCCGGCCCTTCCGAGGAGATGACGATGAGCCGAGCCCCGCAGGCCGACGCCGAGTTCCTGATGCGCGACACGACGTCGCATCCGCCCGCCTACACGCCCGCCTACAAGACCAGTGTCCTGCGCAGCCCGAGGCTCGCGCCGATCTCGCTGCAGCAGTCGCTCTCGGAAGTGACGGCGCCGGTCTTTCGCGCCGACGAGCTCGGCCCGCAGGACAACGACCTGATCCTCAACTACGCCAGGAACGGCATGCCGATCGGCGAGCGCATCGTCGTCCACGGCTACGTCCACGACCAGCTGGGCCGGCCGGTGAAGAATGCGCTGGTGGAGGTCTGGCAATGCAACGCCAGCGGCCGCTACCGCCACAAGCGCGACCAGTACATCGGCGCGCTCGATCCGAACTTCGGCGGCTGCGGCCGCATGCTCACCGACGGGAACGGCTACTACGCCTACCGCACGATCAAGCCCGGTCCGTACCCGTGGCGCAACCGCGTCAACGACTGGCGGCCGGCGCACATCCACTACGCCATCTCCGGCGACGGCTGGGTCCAGCGGCTGGTCACGCAGATGTACTTCGAGGGCGATCCGCTGATCCGCAGCTGCCCGATCCTCGGCGTCGCGCCGAGCGAAGAGCAGATCCGCGGCCTGATCGCCCTGCAGGACATCGGCGCCTTCGTGCAGCTCGACAGCCGCGCCTATCGCTTCGACATCGTCCTGCGCGGCCGCCGCGCGACGCTGTTCGAGAACCATGTCCAGGCCACGCCCGAAGGAGCCTCGCGATGAGCGCGCCGGAGCAGCTTCGCCACGGCCTCGCGGCCGCCGGCGAGATCGCCGCACCGGGCGGCAGCGATCTCGTCGTCCGCCGGGAAACCGCATCGCAGACCGCGGGGCCCTACGTGCACATCGGCCTGGCGCCGAAGGTCGCCGGCTTCGACATCTTCGAGCACGACTTCGGCAACGTGCTGGTCGACGCGCAGACGCAAGGCCAGCGCATCCGCATCGAGGGCCGCGTCTTCGACGGCATCGGCACCGTCCTGAAGGACGTGCTGATCGAGATCTGGCAGGCCAACGGCGCCGGCAAGTACGCCCACCCAGGCGACCGCCAGCCCGGCAAGGCGATCGATCCGCACTTTCGCGGCTGGGGCCGCGCCTGCACCGACTTCGAGAACGGCGTCTACGCGTTCGAGACGATCAAGCCCGGGCCGGTCGAAGGCCGCGACGGGCGCGCCATGGCGCCGCACGTCAACGCCTGGATCGTCGCCCGCGGCATCAACACCGGCCTGAACACGCGCATCTATTTCGACGACGAAGCGGAGGCGAACGCGAAGGATCCGGTGCTCGCGCTGATCGAGTGGGAGGCGCGCCGCCCGTCGCTGGTCGCCACCCGCCAGTCCGATCCGGCCGACAGTGGCGCGGCCGTCTACCGCTTCGACATCCGGCTGCAGGGCGAGAACGAGACCGTCTTCTTCGACGTCTGACCGACGCTCAGGCCAGCCCGAGCTCGACCAGCAGGAAGACGTCGT
The DNA here is from genome assembly GCA_964657365.1 of uncultured Burkholderiaceae bacterium. Taxonomy (GTDB): domain Bacteria; phylum Pseudomonadota; class Gammaproteobacteria; order Burkholderiales; family Burkholderiaceae_C; genus Schlegelella_A. The sequence goes on along the minus strand of CAZZVH010000054.1, from coordinate 6,387 downwards.
CCTCGGCGATCTCGCGCAGCGAATCGAAGCGCCCCGAGGCGCCGCCGTGGCCGACCTCGAGGTTGATCTTCAGCAACAACGGGTTGGCGTCGGTCTTCAGCGTGCGCAGCCTGGCCACGTACTTCGCCGGCTCCCAGTAGGCGACCTGGCTGTCGTTGAGGCCGGTGCGCACGAGCATCGCCGGGAACGCGCCCCGCGTCAGGTTGTCGTAGGGGCTGTAGGCGCGCATCCAGGCGTACTGCTCGGGCAGCTTCGGGTTGCCCCACTCGATGAACTCGCCGACGGTGAGCGGCAGGGACTCGTCGAGCATGGTGCTGATGACATCGACGAACGGCACTTCGGCGATGACCGCCCGGAACAGCTCGGGCCGCCGGTTGACGACCACGCCCATCAGCAGCCCGCCGGCGCTGCCGCCCTCGATCGCGAGCTGCGCCGGCGTCGTCCGGCCGCTCGCCACCAGCGCCTCGGCGCAGGCGATGAAGTCGCTGAAGGTGGTGTCCTTGCGCGCCATCTTGCCGGCCTCGTACCAGCTGTGCCCGAGGTCGCCGCCGCCGCGGATGTGGGCGATCGCGAAGACCACGCCTCGGTCGAGCAGAGAGACCCGCGTCTGCGAGAACGAGGGGTCGATCGGGATGCCGTAGCTGCCGTAGCCGTAGAGCATGAGCGGCTGAGCGCCGTCGCGCTTGCGGTCGCGCCGCCAGACCAGCGAGATCGGCACTTCGGTCCCGTCGCCGGCGGTGGCGGTGATGCGTTCGCTGGCGTAGAGCGTCGGGTCGTAGCCTGGCACCGGCTGGCGCTTGCGCAGCACGCGTTCATGGCTGCGCAGGTCGTAGTCGTAGGTCGAGACCGGCGTCGTCAGGGACGCGTAGACGAAGCGCAGGGTGCCGGTCTCGAATTCGGCGTTGCCCGCCGTGTGCACGCTGTAGGCCGCCTCGTCGAAGGCGATGGTGTGCTCGCCAGCGCCGGCCAGCTCGAAGACGCGCAGCTTCAGGATGCCCAGCGCCCGCTCGGTCACCACCATGTGGTCGGCGAACAGGTCGACGTCCTCGAGCATGATGCGCGGCCGCGCCGGGATCAGCTCCTCGGCCTGGCCGAGATCGGGCCGCGCGGCATCGACCCGCAGCAGCCGGAAATCACGCCCGGCATCGTTGATCCGGACGTAGAAGCTGCCGTTTCGGTGGTCGAGGTGGTACTCGACGTCGGCGCGCCGCGGAAACACCATGCGCAGCACGGCGCCGGGGCCCGCCGCATCGGCGTCGATGACGCGGCTCTCCGACGAATCCTTGCTGGCGCTCTCGACCACGATGTAGCGCTCGTCGCGGGTCTTGCCGATGTCGATGTCGAACAGCTCGTCGTCCTCCTCGAGCAACAGGACGTCGGGTGCGACGCCGCCCATCTCGTGGCGCCAGAGACGGCTCGCCCGCTTGGCCTCGTCCATCGTCACGTAGTAGAGCGAGCGTCCGTCGTTCGACCAGGCGGCGCTCGAGACCTCGGCCACCGACCAGTCGGCATCCTGGCCGGTCGCCAGATCGCGGACATGGAGAGAGAAATCGCGGCCGCCGGTGAAGTCGACGCTGTAGGCGAGCATCGCTCCGTCGCGGCTCACGGCGGTGAAGCCCAGGCGCAGGAAGGCCTTGCCGCGCGCCATCTCGTTCAGGTCGAGCAGGGTCGCGTCGGCGGCGTCCGCGTCGTAGCGCCGTTCGCTGCCGACGGCGCGGCGGCGAACGAGCCGCGGGTACTGCTCGCCGGTCGAGATCCGCGTCGAGTACCACCACCCGCCCTTGCGATAGGGAACCGAGTCGTCGTCCTGCTGGATCCGGGAGTACATCTCCTGGTAGATGGCCTCCTTCAGTCCGGCGTGGGGCTCGAACCAGCCCTCGGCGTACGCATTTTCGGCCCGCAGGTACGGCAGGGTCCGCGGGTCGTCGCGGTCACGGAGCCAGAAATAGTCGTCGACGCGCGGATCGGCGTGGACGCTCACATCCTTCGGTTCGCGCGGCGCGACTGGCGGGGCAGGATTCTTCGGTTCGGCAGACATGGAGTCGGGCGGCGTGGCTGGAGGCGCATTGTGGGTGCCTGCGCTCGGGCTCGCCGATTGCCCGATTCGGGCCACACCCTCCGCGAGGCAGCATGGCCGCCATCCTCTCCGCTCTCAATCTCGGCGATCTCCGCCGCGTCACGCCGATCGATTCGAGCTTCGGGCTGAACCGCGGCAAGCCGGTCGACCGCCACTACATCGAGGACTTCCTGCGCCGCCACAGCGGCGACATCCGGGGCCACGTGCTCGAGGTGGCGGAAGACGCGTACACGCTGCGCTTCGGCGGCGCGCAGGTGACCAAGAGCGACATCCTGCATGTCGACGGCAGCAACGAGCGGGCGACCGTCGTCGCCGACCTGGCCGACGGCGACAGCCTGCCGAGCGACGCCTTCGACTGCTTCGTCTGCACCCAGACGCTGACCTACATCTACGACGTCCCGCGTGCGCTGGAGACGATCCACCGCATCCTGCGACCGGGCGGCGTGCTGCTCGCGACCGTGCCCGGCATCAGCCAGATGAGCCCGTACGACCGCGATCGCTGGGGCGAGTACTGGCGCTTCACCGAGCAGTCGCTCGGGCGCCTGCTCGGCGAATCGTTCGGCACCGAGAACGTCGAGGTCGAGGCGTACGGCAACGTGCTGGCGTCGACCGCCTTCCTGCAGGGGATGTGCGTCGAGGACCTCCGCCGCGACGAGCTCGACCACCGCGACCAGCGCTACCAGATGCTGGTCGCGGGCCGCGCCGTCAAGCGGGCCTGAATCCGGGGACCGCGTTCAACGCGGGCAGGCCGCGCCGGTATCGATCCAGGCGGCGACGAGGGCGCCGAACTGCGCTTGGGTTCCGGGCGCCGGCTCGCGCGAGCCGCCGGGATGCCAGCCCCAGCCGACCAGCGAGTCGTTGGCGCTGTGATCCAGGATCTGCGCCAGGCTCTTGCCGCCATTCCTCGCCGGGTCCTTCACCTGCTCGCAGATCTGCGCCAGCGTGTGGTGCTGCCAGGCCATGCCGAGCGGCGCCATATGCCACTTCGGGTTGCCGGGAACGCCCGACGGCTCGAAGTTGGCATCCTGGTGGCACGTCGTGCAGCGCATGCCGACGGCACCCTTGTCGTCGGCGCCACGCACCACGAGCGGGCTGTGCGGATGCATGTCGCTGCCCTGCGTCGGCCGCTCGCCGACCGGATGGCAGTTGAGACAGCGCGGGCTCTCGATCACCTTTCCGGCCTCGACGAACAAGGCGCGGGAGCGTTCGGTCCGGTCGGCGATCTGCGCGAAGCTGTCGGGCGACCTGAGGTCGGCGGCATGCACGCAGCTGCCGCATCCGATGCCCAGCCAGACCGCCATCGCCCACCTGCCGCTCGCCTTGCGCATCGCCATCCTTCGCGTTTTCGTTCGTGCGAGCATACTCGCCGGAGGGACATTGTTCATGGAGCCACGCATGCCCGTTTCGCTGAACGTCAATGGTCGCAGCCACGAGGTCGACGTCGACCCCGCGACACCGTTGCTCTGGGTCATCAGGGACGATCTCGGCCTCACCGGCACGAAATACGGTTGCGGCATCGCCCAGTGCGGCGCCTGCACGGTCCATGCGGACGGCGAGACCTTGCGCTCGTGCTCGGCGCCGGTCTCAGCCATGTCGGGCCGCAAGGTGACGACCATCGAGGGACTGTCTTCGCCGGCCGCCAAGGCCGTCCAGAAGGCCTGGATCGAACTCGACGTCGCCCAGTGCGGCTATTGCCAGTCCGGCCAGATCATGTCGGCGGCCGTGCTGCTGGAAAAGCTGCCCAAGCCGACCGATGCCGACATCGATCACGCCATGGCCGGCAACATCTGCCGCTGTGCCACCTACCACCGCATCCGCGCCGCGATCCATGCGGCGTCGAAGCAGCTCGCAGCCTGAGGACGACGCCATGCACACACTTCTGCAGAGCTTCGATCTCGAGGAACGCGCCCGTCGCGCGGCCGCACTCCAGCCGGCAGCCCGGCCTGCGTCGTCGGCAGGGCCCGGTCTGTCGCGCCGCGTCGTGCTGCAAGGCGCCGGCGCGGCGGGGCTCGTGCTCGGCTTCGGCTGGCTGACGCCGGGCGCCGCCCACGCTGCGGCGCAGGGCGCCGAGGGCGCCGCCACCGGGCCGCTCGAGCCCAACGCCTTCGTGCGCGTCGGCACCGACAACATCGTCACGGTCGTCTGCAAGCACCACGAGATGGGCCAGGGCAACACCACCGGGCTGGCGTCGCTGGTGGCCGAGGAGCTCGACGCCGACTGGGGCCTCGTCCGCACCGAGTACGCGCCGGCCGATGCCAAGCTCTACGCCAACCTCCTGTTCGGCACGCTGCAGGGCACCGGCGGCTCGTCGGCCATCGCCAACTCGTTCCTGCAATACCGCGCCGCCGGAGCGACCGCCCGGGCGATGCTCGTCGGCGCCGCGGCCGACGCCTGGAA
>CAZZVH010000054.1:0-1903 GCA_964657365.1 uncultured Burkholderiaceae bacterium | reverse complement strand
AAGGTTCCGGCATCGGAGATCACCACGTCGAAGAACGTGCTGAGCCATCGGTCGGGCAGGCACGCGACCTACGGCGAGATGGCCGCGGCCGCGAGCCGGCAGAAGCTTCCGGCCGATCCGGTCCTGAAGACACCGGCCCAGTACACCTACATCGGCAAGGACCACGCCGCGCCGCGCGTCGACTCGGCCTCGAAGTGCGACGGCACGGCGACGTACACGATCGACGTCAAGCTGCCCGGCATGCTCACGGCGGTGATCGCCTGGCCGCCGACCTTCGGCGCGACGATGGTCTCGTTCGACGCCACCGATGCGAAGCAGGTCAAGGGCGTGACCGATGTGGTCGCCGTGCCGGAGGGCGTGGCGGTGGTCGCGACCGGCATGTGGGCGGCGTTGCAGGGCCGCCGGGCACTGAAGGTCCGGTGGGACGAATCGACCAGCACGCAGCTGGATTCCGAAGCGCTGCTGACACAGTACAAGGCGCAGGCCACGCAGCCCGGCACGCCCTTCACCCGGCCGCTCAAGACCCAGCCGGCACCGGCGCCGTCGGTGAAGACGGTCGAGGCCGTCTATGAATTTCCATTCCTCGCGCACGCGCCGATGGAGCCGATGAACTGCGTCGCCTGGCTGCACGACGGCATGCTCGAGACCTGGGGTGGCCACCAGTTCCCGACCTTCGACGTGATGTTCGCCGCCAAGGCCGCCGGCCTGCCGCAGGAGAAGGTCAAGCTGCACACGCTGGTGTCGGGCGGCAGCTTCGGCCGCCGCGCCAACAGCTGGAGCGACTTCACCGTCGCGGCGGTCAATGTCGCGAAAGCGATCGGCGGCCGTGCACCCGTGCGCCTTCAGTACACGCGCGAGGACGACACCGCCGCCGGGATGTACCGGCCGATGTACGTGCACGCCGTCAAGGTCGGCCTCGACGCGAGCGGAAAGATCGCCGACTGGAAGCACACGGTCGTCGGCCAGTCGATCATGGCCGGCGGGCCGATGGCCGGCATGGTCAAGGATGGTGTCGACCCGACCTCGGTCGAAGGCGTCTCGCCGTCGTCGTACGCGCTGCCGATGATGTCGGGCGACCTGCACTCGCCGGTGCTCGCGGTGCGGCCGCTCTGGTGGCGCTCGGTCGGCAACACGCACACGGCCTACGTGATGGAAACGATGATGGACGAGCTGGCACTGGCCGCCGGCCAGGATCCGCTCGCATTCCGCCTGGCCCTGCTCGACAAGAACGAGCGCGCCACCGGCGTGCTGAAGCTGGCCGCCGCGAAGGCCGGCTGGGGCAGGACGATGAAGGCGGGCGTGGCCCAGGGCATGGCGGTCCACGAATCGTTCGGGTCGTCGGTCGCGCAGGTCGTCGAGGTGTCGATGGCCGGCGGCAAGGTCATGGTCGAGCGGGTCGTCTGCGCCATCGACTGCGGCGTGGCCGTCAACCCCGACGTGATCCGGGCCCAGATGGAAGGCTGCATCGGCTACGGGCTGAGCGCCCTCTACTACAGCGAGGTCGAGATCCGCAAGGGTCGCGCCGTGCAGCGCAACTTCGACACCTACCGCGCCCTGCGCATCCACGAGATGCCGACGATCGAGGTCCACATCGTGGCGAGCACGGTGGCGCCGACCGGCGTCGGCGAGCCCGGCTTGCCACCGCTCGCGCCGGCCGTGGCCAACGCCGTGGCCCGCCTCGGCGGCCCGCGCGTGCGCCGCCTGCCGTTCACGCGCTCGGATCTGGTCGCGACCTGAGCCGTCGATCGGGCTCGCCGGGCTTCGGGCAAGCGCGGAGCACGGCCGCGCCCGCTTGTGGTTATCGTCGGTGACACGCGACGAAAGCGCCGATGCAACCCGTCATCACCAGCCTGCTCGACACGGATCTCTACAAGTTCACGATGTGGCAGGCGATGCTGCATCG
>CAZZVH010000053.1:0-12544 GCA_964657365.1 uncultured Burkholderiaceae bacterium | reverse complement strand
CTCGGCGGTGGTCAGCCCGCTCGCGGTGATGGTGGTCGACATGGATGTCCTCGGTGCGATGTGGTGCCTCGGCTCCCTGGCACCGCGACTCGCAAGGAGACTAGGGCGCGGCTGCCGTGCGCCGCGTGGGTCGATCGCGTGGGCTGCTGTCGGCCCGCGTCATGCGCGCAGGTAAGGGGCGTCCGACGCGCCGCCGCTCAGACGCCGCGCCCGCGATCGGCGCGAAAGGCCGCCGAGAACGCGCCGAAGCGGCCCGTCTCGAGCGCCTCGCGTGCCTGCCGCATCAGGTCGACGTAGTAGTGCAGGTTGTGCTGGCTGGCCAGCATCGGGCCGAGCATCTCGCCGCAGCGGTCGAGATGATGCAGGTAGGCCCGCGAGAAGCGTGCGCAGGTGGCGCAGCCGCAGGTGGGATCGACAGGCGTCTCGTCCTGCTTGTAGCGGGCGTTGCGGATGCGCAGATCGCCGAAGCGGGTGAAGAGATGGCCGTTGCGGGCATTGCGCGTGGGCATGACGCAATCGAACATGTCGACGCCGGCCTCGACGCCGTCGATCAGGTCTTCCGGCGTGCCGACGCCCATCAGGTAGCGCGGCTTGTGCTCCGGCAACCGGTGCGGCGTGTGCGCGACGATGCGCCGCATCTCCTCCTTCGGCTCGCCGACGCTGACCCCGCCGATGGCGTAGCCCGGCAGGTCGAGTTCGGCCAGCGCCGCCACCGACTCTTCGCGCAGGCTCTCGAACATGCCGCCCTGGACGATGCCGAACAGCGCGTTGGGGTTGGCGAGCCGTGCGAACTCGTCGCGCGAGCGCACGGCCCAGCGCAGGCTCATCCGCATCGAGCGCTGCACGGCCTCGATGCCGGCGACGCGGCCTTCCACCTGGTAGGCGGTGCACTCGTCGAACTGCATCGCGATGTCGCTGTCGAGCACGTGCTGGATCTGCATGCTGACCTCGGGCGTGAGCAGCAGCTTGTCGCCGTTCACCGGCGACGCGAAGGCGACGCCTTCCTCGCTGACCTTGGCATTGGCGCCGAGCGACCAGACCTGGAAGCCGCCGCTGTCGGTGAGGATCGGCCGCGTCCAGGCCTCGAAGCCGTGCAGGCCGCCGAAGTGGCGCAGCACGTCGAGCCCGGGCCGCATCCAGAGGTGGAAGGTGTTGCCGAGGATGATCTCGGCGCCCATCGCCTCGAGCGCCGACGGCATCACGCCCTTGACCGTGCCGTAGGTGCCGACCGGCATGAAGACCGGCGTCTCCACGGTGCCGCGGCGCAGCGTGAGCCGACCTCGGCGCGCGAGGCCGTCGGTGGCGAGAACGGAAAAGGAAAGCATCGGCGATTGTCGCGAGGGAAGCGCCGCGCGATCAGCGGCCGTCGCGCACGAGCATGAGCAGCGTGCGGTGCCGGTCCTCGACGATGAGCAGCCGACCTTGCGTGTCGACCACGAAGCCGGTCGGCGCCCCGAGCGGCCGCACGCCGGGCGATGCGGTCCAGCCGTCGATCCACATCTGCGCCGGACCGGTCGGCCGCCCGTCGGCGCCGAGCTTGAATCCGGCGATGCGGTGGCCGCCCGCGCGGTAGCCGTGCCAGGCCACCAGCAACTGGCCGGCGAAATCGTTCTTCGCGCCGGCCGGGATCGCCGCCATCTGCAACGGCGCCGCATGGGCCGGCCACAGCAGCGCGGGCGCCTCGGTGCCCGCGCAGTCGAAGCGGCCTTCATAGCCGCGTGCCGGGACGCGCGCGCCGGTGCAGTACGGCCAGCCGTAGAAGGCGCCGTCGCGCAGCACGTCGAGCTTCTCGGGCGGCGCGGTCTCGTCGGGATAGTCGATCGAGTTCTCGCCCTGCAGCAGCACGTCCGGGCCCGGCACGAACGCGAGCGCGACCGAATTGCGCAGCCCGCGCGCGAACGGCTTGAACGATTGCAGCGTGAAGGCCGTTCCGCCCAGTGTCGCTTCGTAGACGGCGGCGCGCGGAGTCGCACCGTCGAGGTCCGGACAGGGCACGGCCTGCTTGCCGGCGTCGTCGCGACAGGCGTCGCTGCTCGATCCCATGTTGACGTAGAGCTTGCCGCCGATGCCGAAGACGAGCTCCTTCAAGGGATGCGAGCCGGTCGACGGCAGGCCGTCGATCACGGTCTCCATCGCCGGCGCCGCGCCGGGCGCACCGACCGGCGTGCGCCACACCTTGCCGGCCTCGCCGACATAGACCTTGCCGTCCGGGCCGCGCACCAGGCCGAGCGGCCGGTCGAGCTTCTCGACCAGCGTGCGGAACACGACCGGCCCGGAGCGCGGGCCCGGCGGCAGCGCGAACTCGAGCAGGCGGCCGCGGCCCGGCTCCCAGCTGCCCATGTCGACCAGCCAGAAGCGGCCCGGCGCGACCTCGAGGACGCGGCGCGGGAAGCGCAGGCCGCTCGCGCCGTCTGCCAGCAGGGCGACGCAGGTGCCCGGCGGCGTCTTGAGATCGACGCGCGGAAAGCCTGCGCACAGGCCGCGCGGGCCATAAGGCGACGACTCGGCGGCGTGCGCTGCCTGCCATGGTGCGAGCGCGGCGGCGACGAGCGCCGTGACGAGCGTCGTCAAAAGAGCCGCATCGCCGAGACGGCGGAACAAGGGTCGGGTCATGGTCGTTCCCGCGACAGCAGCATCGCGTCGCCATAGCTGAAGAAGCGGTAGCGCTCCGCGATCGCGTGCCTGTAGAGCGCCATCGCGTGCGCGTGGCCGGCAAAGGCGGAGACGAGCATGAGCAGCGTGCTCTTCGGCAGGTGGAAGTTGGTGAGCAGAAGATCGACGACGCGGAACCGGAAGCCGGGCGTGATGAAGAGATCGGTGTCGCCGTCGGTGGGTGCGAGCGGAGCGTCGCCCATCGCGCCACCGGCGTCGTCGCCACGCAAGCCAGCACGCGCCGCAGCCTCCAGCGCGCGCAGGCTGGTCGTGCCGACCGCGACGACCCTGCCACCGCGCGCACGCGTCCGGGCGATCGCCGCCACCGCCCCCGCGCCGACCTCGAACCGCTCGTGGTGCATCACGTGGCTCGCGATGTCGTCGCCGCGCATCGGCAGGAAGGTGCCGGCGCCGACGTGCAGCGTGATGGCGCAGCGCTCGATGCCGCGCGCCTCCATCTCGGCGAGCAGCGGCAAGTCGAAATGGAGCGACGCGGTCGGCGCGGCGACGGCGCCGGGCCGTGCGGCGAACACGGTCTGGTAGCGGCGCTCGTCGTCGACGGCGTCGTCGCGGGCGATGTACGGTGGCAACGGCACGTGGCCGTGGCGCGCCAGCAGGGTGAGCGGTTCGTCGGGAAACAGCAGCTCGTACAGAGAGCCGTCGGGGCCGACGCGGCCACGCACCTCGACCTCGAACGCATCCGCGAACCGGATCGTGCTGCCCGGCCTCGGCGGCTTGCTGGCACGCACGTGCGCCTGCACCAGCCTGTCGGGGCCGATGCGCTCGACCAGCGCCTCGACAGCCCCGCCGCTGCCCTTGACGCCGAACAGCCGCGCCTTGACGACCTGCGTGTCGTTGACGACCAGCAGGTCGCCATCGCGCAGCAGGCCGGGCAGATCGAGAAAGGCCCGGTCGACGATGCGCGCGTCGCGGCCGTCGAGCAGGCGCGAGCCGCTGCGCTCGGCCGCCGGATGCTGGGCGATCAGGTCGGGCGGCAGCTCGAAATCGAAATCGGCGAGCGTGAAGGTTCGGGGGTGCACGGTGGCTGCGGCGGGCATCGTCGTCGGGTCGGGCCGACGTGGCCGGCCGACGGGCAAAATTCTCCCATGGCCACCTCCTCGCCCGCGCGCCGTGCCGCGGCTTCGCCAGCGGCTGCGGCGGCCAGGCCCAAGGGCGCCGCCGCGCCCGCCGCGGTGGCGGCCGCCAAGGCGCTGGAGAAGCTGGGTTTGGTTCGCGACATCGATCTCGCGCTGCACCTGCCGCTCCGCTACGAGGACGAGACGCGGATCGTGCCGATCGCCGATCTGCGCGACGGCATCGTCGGCCAGGTCGAAGGCGACGTGGTCGATGCCAAGGTGCAGTTCCGGCCGCGGCGCCAGCTCGTCGTGACGATCCAGGACGGCAGCGCCGAGCTCGTGCTGCGCTTCCTGCACTTCTATCCGTCGCAGCAGAAGACCTACGGCGCGGGCAAGCGACTGCGCGTGCGCGGCGAGGCGCGCGGCGGCTTCTTCGGTCTCGAGATGGTCCATCCGGTCGTCAAGCCGGTGACGGCGAACACGCCCTTGCCGACCTCGCTCACGCCCGTCTATCCGAGCACGGTGCAGCTGTCGCAGGCGGTGCTGCGCCAGGCGGTGGCGCACGGCCTCGCCCACGCCGATCTCGACGACATCGTGCCCCCCGGCCTCGCGCCGGCTGGCCTGCCCAGCTTGCGCGAGGCGCTGGCGCGCCTGCACCATCCCGCCCCCGGCCTCGACGCCGATGCGCTCGCAGATCGCTCCCATCCGGCCTGGCAGCGGTTGAAGTTCGACGAGCTCCTGGCCCAGCAGCTCTCGCAGCTGCAGGCCAAGCAGGAACGCGAGCGCCAGCGCGCGCCGGCGTTCTCGGCGACGCGGGGCGGCGCGGCGCGCGGCCCAGGCGGACATCGCCTGCAGGACGCCTTCCTCGCCCAGCTGCCGTTCGCGCTCACCGACGCACAGGCGCGGGTCGTGGCCGAGATCGCACGCGACCTGTCGCGTTCGATTCCGATGCACCGCCTGTTGCAGGGCGACGTCGGTTCCGGCAAGACGGTGGTCGCGGCACTGGCGGCGGCGGTCGTCATCGATGCCGGCTGGCAATGCGCGCTGATGGCGCCGACCGAGCTGCTCGCCGAGCAGCACCTGAAGAAGCTGGTCGGCTGGCTGGCGCCGCTCGGCATCACCGTCGCCTGGCTGACCGGCAGCCGCAAGGGCAAGGCCCGCGCGGCGATGCTGGAGCAGGTGGCGTCGGGCGAAGCCGCGCTGGTCGTCGGCACGCACGCGGTGATCGAGGGCCAGGTGCGCTTCGCCCGGCTCGGCCTGGCGATCATCGACGAGCAGCACCGCTTCGGCGTCGCCCAGCGGCTCGCCCTGCGCGCCAAGCTCGCCGAGAACGACGCCGAGGGCGCCGCGCTCGAGCCGCACATGCTCATGATGAGCGCGACGCCGATCCCGCGCACCCTGGCGATGACGCTGTTCGCCGATCTCGACGTCAGCACCATCGACGAGCTGCCGCCCGGTCGCACGCCGATCGAGACGCGCCTGTTCGCCGACGCCAAGCGCGACGAGGTCATCGCCCGGATCCGCGACGAGGTGGCGCACGGCCGCCAGGTCTACTGGGTCTGCCCGCTGGTCGAGGCGTCGGAGGTGCTCGATCTGCAGAACGCGACCGAGACCCATGCGCAGCTCTGCGACGCCCTGCCCGGCTTCATGATCGGCCTGCTGCACGGCCGCATGCCGGCCGCCGAGAAGACGGCGGCGATGTCGCTGTTCGCGAGCGGCCACGTGTCGGTGCTGGTGGCCACGACGGTGATCGAGGTCGGCGTCGATGTGCCGAACGCCTCGCTGATGGTGGTCGAGCATGCGGAACGGTTCGGCCTCTCGCAGCTGCACCAGCTGCGCGGGCGGGTCGGCCGCGGCGCGACGGCGAGCGTCTGCGTGCTGCTCTACACCGGGCCGCTCTCGGACGCGGCGAAGGCGCGCCTGAAGGCCATGCGCGAGACCGGCGACGGCTTCGAGATCTCGCGCCGCGACCTCGAGATCCGCGGGCCGGGCGAGCTGCTGGGCGCGCGCCAGTCGGGCTCCGCCCTGCTGCGCTTCGCCGATCCTCTCGAGGACGAGGCCCTGCTGCTCGAGGCGCGTCGCGTCGCCGAACACCTGCTCGCGGCGCATCCCGACATCGCCGTGCGGCACGTCGAACGCTGGCTGGGCGGCCGCTTCCACTACCTGAACGCCTGACCCCGCAAACGCGGCGCCCGCCGGGCACGCCTCGGTTTACCATTCTTCGAGCGGCGCACGGGGTTCGAACGCCGCATCACACATTGACATCCAGGGAGTTCTCCATGTCGCTGATCGATCGCGTGCAAGCCATCCTGCTCAGGCCAAAGCTGACCTGGCCGGTGATCGCCGTGGAGAGCGCCGACACCGCGTCTCTCTACACCAACTACATCGCCATCCTGGCGGCGATCCCCGCCATCGCCGGCTTCATCGGACTGAGCGTCATCGGCTTCGGCGGCTTCGGCATCAGCTACCGCGTGCCGATCGTCACCGGCCTCATCCACATGGTGCTGGGCTACGTGCTCTCGCTGGTCACCGTCTACGTGATGTCGCTGATCGTCGACGCGCTGGCGCCGACCTTCGGCGGCACCAAGAGCCCGATCCAGGCGCTCAAGCTGGTCGGCTACGGCTTCACGTCGGTGTTCGTGGGTGGCATCTTCAGCATCATCCCGTCGCTCGGCATCCTCGGCATCCTGACCGGGCTGTATTCCATCTACCTGGTCTACACCGGCATCTCGCCGCTGATGCGCTGCCCGCCGGAGAAGGCCGGCGGCTACACCGCGGTCGTCGTCGTCTGCGGCATCGTCCTCGGGATCGTCGTCGGCGCGGTGCTGGCGGCGATCATGCCGTCGCGCATGGGCGCGGGCCTGATGGGTGCGGCCGGCGGCGCCGGCAACATGACCATCCAGACGCCCGATGGCGGCACCGTCAACATCGACGGCAACAGCATGGCCGCCATGGCCCAGCGCATGCAGGCGGCCGGCGAGCGCGCCAAGGCGGCGCAGAACTCGGGCGACCCGGCAGCCGCGGGCAAGTCGGTCGGCGACATGATGGCGGCCATGACCGGCGGCAACAGCACGCCGATCGCCGCCTCGGATCTGAAGGCGATGCTGCCGGAGACCATCGAAGGCATGAAGCAGACCTCGATGGAAGCCAACGGCACCTCGGCGATGGGCATCGCCGTCTCGACCGCCAAGGCGGTGTACGGCGGCGACGGCCGCAGCATCAACCTCTCGATCACCGACACCGGCAGCCTCGCCGGCATGGCGGCGATGGCCGGCTGGGCCAACATGACGGTCGACAAGGAGGCCAACGGCCAGATCGAGAAGGTCTACAAGGACGGCGCCCGCACCGTGCACGAGGAATACGCCAAGGACGGCAGCCGCAGCGAGATGACCGTGATCCTCGCCAACGGCGTCATCGTCGAGAGCGAGGGCACGGCGGTCGACATGGGCACCGTCAAGAAGGTGCTGGCCGGCGTCGACCTCGGCAGGATCGAGACGCTCAAGCGCGCCGCGAAGTAGCCGTCGCACCTCACCGAATTCAAACGACACCAGGACACCCGACATGACCCATCCCCTCCTGCGTCTCTGCCTGCTCGCGCTCGCGCCCGCGCTCGCCTCCGCGCAGACCGCGCCGACGCTCGACAAGATCAAGCAGAGCGGCACGATGACGCTCGCCTACCGCGAGTCGTCGATCCCGTTCTCGTTCCTCGACGACAAGGCGCAGCCGACCGGCTTCGCGTTCGAGATCTGCGAGAAGATCGCCGACAGGGTCAAGGCCGCCACCGGCCGCGCCGACATGAAGAAGGCCTACCAGGCCGTCACCTCGGCCAACCGCATTCCGCTGCTGCAGAACGGCACCGTCGACATCGAGTGCGGCTCGACCACCAACAACTCCGACCGCGGCAAGCAGGTGCAGTTCGCGATCAACTATTTCTACACCGGCACGCGCTTCCTGGTGAAGACGGGCACCAGCGTCGGCAAGATCTCCGACCTGGCCGGAAAGACCGTGGTCTCGACGACGGGCACCACCAACTTCCAGATCATCCGGCGCCTGAACGAGGAGCAGAAGCTCGGCATCGACCTGCTCGGCGCGAAGGACCACGCCGAATCGGCGCTGATGGTCGAGAGCGGCCGCGCCGTCGCGTTCGGCATGGACGACATCCTGCTGTACGGCCTGAAGGCCAGCTCGCAGAACCCGGCCTCGCTGGCGGTCGTCGGCGATCCGATCCAGGTCGAGCCCTACGCGATCATGGTCCGCAAGGACGACCCCGCCTTCCAGAAGCTGGTCGACGACACTCTCGCCGCCATGATGAAGAGCGGTGAGTTCGAGGCGCTCTACAAGAAGTGGTTCCAGTCGCCGATCCCGCCCAAGGGCATCAACTTGAACGCGCCCATGAGCAAGGAGCTCCAGGACAACCTCAAGCTCCTCTCCGACAAGCCAGCGACATGAGGCCCCCAAGCTCCCTGCGGTCGCTGCCCCCCGAGGGGGAGCGGCCGGCCTTGGGAGCGGCCCGGCGGCCGGCCGGCCGCGAGCTCGAATGACGCTCACCGAACTCAGGTACATCGTCGCCGTCGCTCGGGAGAAGCACTTTGGGCGGGCGGCGGAGGCGTGCTCGGTGTCGCAGCCGACGCTGTCGGTGTCGGTGAAGAAGCTCGAGGAAGAGCTCGACGTGCGGATCTTCGAGCGCGGCACGGCCGAGGTCGGAGTGACGCCGCTGGGCGCGGAGATCGTGCGCCAGGCGCAGCAGGTGATCGACGCGGCGGCGGAAATCAGAGAGATCGCCAAGCGGCGCAAGGACCCGCTCTCCGGGCCGCTGCGCCTCGGCGTCATCTACACGATCGGACCGTATCTGCTGCCCGACCTGGTGAAGCAGGCGATCGCGCGCGTGCCGCAGATGCCGCTGATGCTGCAGGAGCACTTCACGGTCAAGCTGCTCGAGCTGCTGCGCACCGGCGAGCTCGACTGCGCCATCATGGCCGAGCCGTTCCCCGACACCGGCCTGGCGATCGCGCCGCTCTACGACGAGCCGTTCGTCGTGGCGCTGCCGAAGACCCATCCGCTGGCCAGGCGCAAGTCGATCAGCGCCGACGAGCTCAAGCAGGAGAAGATGCTGCTGCTCGGCACCGGGCACTGCTTCCGCGACCACGTCCTCGAGGTGTGCCCGGAATACGCGCAGTTCTCGGGCCATGGCAGCGAGGGGATGCGCAAGACCTTCGAAGGCTCGTCGCTCGAGACCATCAAGTACATGGTCGCGTCGGGCATGGGCGTGACGATCGTGCCGCAGCTCTCGGTGCCGGCGGAGAAGCAGCTGCACGTCGCCTACGTCCCGTTCGACAAGCCGGCGCCGACCCGTCGCGTCGTGCTCGCCTGGCGGCGCAGCTTCACCCGCTACGAAGCGATCGCCGCGTTGCGCAACGCGATCTACGCGTGCGAGCTGAAAGGCGTGACGCGTCTCACCGCGTGAGCTGACCGTTCAGTCGGGCCGGGTCCCGTCGAAGGCGCGCTGCAGCAGCGCGCGCACCGGCCCGCGCTCGATCGGGCGCGGATTCGGGTACTGGCTCTGCACCGCCATGTCGGCGGCGCGATCGAGATCGGGCTCGCGCATGCCGATGGCGCGCAACGACGTCGGCGCGCCGTGGCGCTGCGCCAGATCGAACAGGCCCGCCGCCGCGCCGGGCGCGCCGAGCGCGGCGGCGATGGTGGCCATCGCCTGCGGCGCCGCCGGGGCGTTGTAGGCGATGGCGTGCGGCAGGATCACGGTGTGCAACTCGGCGTGCGGCAAGGCGAAGCCGCCGCCGAGCGTGTGGCACAGCTTGTGGTGCAGGCCGACGGTGATGCTGCCCATCACCGTTCCGCACATCCAGGCGGCGACCAGCGCGTCTCCGCGCGCATCGAGGTCGGCCGGGTCCCGTTGCAGGCGCGGCAGGGCCGAAGCGCCGATGCGGATGCCTTCCGCGGCCATCAGGTCGATCATCGGATTCGCGTCGGGCGCGTACAGGCCTTCGGCGGCGTGCGCGAGGGCGTTGATCATGCTCACCACCGTGATGCCGAAGGGCAGCCCGCGCGACAGCTCCGGGTCGTAGACGACGCAGCGCGGCAGGACACGCGGGTCGCGGCCGGTCGTCTTGGAGCCCGATTCGGTCAGGCCGTACATCGTCGTCATCTCGCTGCCGGCATAGGTGGTCGGGATCGCGATCACCGGCAGGCCGGTGTCCAGGGCGATCGCCTTGCCGAGGCCGGTGGTCGAGCCGCCGCCGATCGCCACGGCACCGTCGGCGTCGAGGCGCGCCGCCTCGGCGACCGCCGCCCGCGCGGTCTCGACCGGCACGTGCATGGCGGCGTGGGCGAAGATGCCGGCCGCGCGCTCGCCGAGCAGTTCGGCGGCGCGTTTTGCCAGCGGCCGCTGGCCCGGTGTCGACAGCACCAGCACCCGTCGCATGCCGAGCGTGTCGGCTTCGCGCGGCAGGTGCCGCAGCGCGCCGACGCCGAAGACGACGCGCGGCAGGCTCGCCTGGAAGACGAAGTCGTGTGCGCTCACCGTGCCGACGCCCAGGCGTTCGAGCGCGCTCGTGCCGCGGTCTTCACGCTTTCGGAAATCCGACCTTCTGCGGCCAGCGGTTCTCGAACGCATGCACGTGGGTCGTGCCGTAGACGCCGGCCTGCGTGAACGGCTCGTCGCGCTGCCAGGCCCGGGCCGCGGCGAGATCGGCGAAGTCGATCACCAGCAGGCTGCCGGCGGGCGACGTGCCGTCGTCGCCGAAGAGCGGGCCTGCGAAGGCGATGCGCTCGGCCATCGCCGCGAGATAGGCCTTGTGCTCGGGCATGACGCGACGGCGCGTCTCGGCGGAACCGGCCCGGTCGAACAGCATGAAGGTGTAGAGCATGGCGGCGGTCTCGTTGTCGATCCGGGTCAGTGCGAAGCGTAGCGCTGGCGCAGGATCTTCGCCGCCTCGACCATCGCGTGCAGCTTCGCGCTGGCGCGGTCGCGAGGCAGGTACTTCATGCCGCAGTCGGGTGCGAGGATGACGTTCTCCGGCGTCACGAATGGCAAGGCGCGCTCGATCCGCCCGACGATCGTCTCCGGCGTCTCCACCGCGGGGTCGGAGAGATCGATGCAGCCGACCATGATCCGCTTGCCGTCGAGCGCCTTCAGCGCCGAGCAGTCGAGATGCGATTGCGCCGTCTCGATCGAGATCTGCCGGCAGCTGCATTGCGCCAGCTCGGGCAGGAAGGAATAGCCGCTCGGCCGCTCGTGGATGATCGCCGCGTAGCCGAAGCAGATGTGCACCGCCGTCGTTCCGGTGATGCCCTCGAGGGCGCGGTTGAGAGCCTTCAGGCCGTACCGGCGCGCCTTCTCGGGCCGGGCCTGCATGTAGGGCTCGTCGATCTGGACGACATCGGCGCCGGCGGCGAACAGGTCGCGGATCTCCTCGTTGACGGCGGCCGCGTAATCCATCGCGGCCTCCTCGTCGTCGGCGTAGAAATCGTTCTGCGCCTGCTGCAGCATCGTGAACGGGCCGGGCACGGTGATCTTCACCATGCGGTCGGTGTGCGCACGCAGGAACTTCAGGTCGTCGACCTCGACCGCGTGCCGGCGCCTGATCCTGCCGACGATGCGCGGCACCGGATTGGCATGGCCGGAGCGGTCGAGCGCGCTGCCCGGGTTGTCGAGATCGACACCGTCGAGCGCGGTGGCGAAGCGGTTCGAATAGCTCTCGCGCCGGATCTCGCCGTCGCTGACGATGTCGAGGCCGGCTTCTTCCTGTGCCCGGATCGCCATCAGCGTCGCGTCGTCCTGCGCTTCGGCGAGGTACTGCGGCGGGATGCGCCAGAGCTCGGCGGCGCGGACGCGCGGCGGGAAGCGACCTGCCAGCTTGGCGCGGTCGATCAGCCAGTCGGGCTGGGGAAAGCTGCCGACGATGGTGGTGGGGAAGAGCATCGAGGTCTCCGGTTCGAAAGCGCGGGGGATGGGACGGTCGGGATCGAGGAACGCGGCAGCGGCGGCGGCGTCACACGCCGAGATAGGCGCGCTGGATGTCGGGGCGCGCGAGCAGTTCGGCGGGCGCCCCTTCGGAAACCATGCGGCCTTCCTCGAGCACGTAGGCCCGGCCGGCGACGGCCATCGCCATCGCGACGTTCTGCTCGACCAGCAGCACCGCGACACCGTCGGCGTGGATGCGGCGGATCGCGTCGAAGACGTCGCCGACGATGCGCGGCGACAGGCCGAGCGACGGTTCGTCGAGCAGCAGCAGGCGCGGCCGGGCCATCAGCGCACGGGCGATCGCGACCATCTGCTGCTGGCCGCCCGAGAGCTCGCTGGCGAGCTGCGGCAGCTTTTCCTCGAGCGCGGGAAACAGCGCGAGCGCCGCGTCGAGCGAGGCCTGCCGATGCGCCTTGGCGGTCGGCAGGTAGCTGCCGAGCTCGAGGTTCTCGCGCACGCTCATGCGCGTGAAGAGCCGCCGCCCCTCGGGCACGACGGCGATGCCGGCGGCGCAGAAACGATGCGCGGCGAGCTGCGTGATGTCGCGGCCGTCGACGTTCAGCGTGCCGCCGCTCGCGCGCAGCAAACCGGCGATGGTGTGGATGAGCGTGGTCTTGCCGGCGCCGTTCGGGCCGACCACGCAGACGAGCTCGCCGGCGTGCACGGTGAGCGAGACACCCCAGAGCGCCGGCGCCGCGCCGTAGGCGACACGCAGGTCGCGGACGTCGAGCAGCGGCGCGCCCACCGGCGGCGTCGTCCTGTCGACGGCGTCACGCATGGGCTCGGCCGAGATACGCGGTCATCACGTAGGGGCGCTGCATCACGTCGGCAGCGG
>CAZZVH010000052.1:4943-12550 GCA_964657365.1 uncultured Burkholderiaceae bacterium | reverse complement strand
ATCTCGAGCGAGGCCGTGCCCTCGACCCTTCCGGTGAGCGACAGGTCGGCGAGCGCCGGCGCTTCGCCGGGCGACGGCGGCTGCGACGAAAAGGCAGCGAGCCGGCCGGTCAGCTCGCTGAGGTTGGCGCTGTAGTTCGGCCGCACAAAACGGTCGTTGTAGGCGACCCGGCCATTCACTAGCGCGATCGGGCCGGACGTGACGATCACGGCCGGCGGCGCCGCGATGCCTGGGCCCGACGCTGCGGCCGCACTCGGCGGAGGAGGCGGCGGCGGTGGTGGAGGTCCTGATGACCCCGCGGCCGTCGCCGACGCACCGGCCGTCGGCGCGGATGCTCCCGGCGTCGGGCGCGCCACGTCCTGCAGGTTGAGACGGCCGTTCTCGTCGAGCACGACGCGCGCGAAGAAGTCGCTGAGCGCCGTCTCGGCGACCGCGATGCGGAGCGGCGCGCCCGGGGCCATGCGGACGTCGATGCCGCGCACCGAGAGCGATTTCCATGCGAGCAGCTGCCGCGTCGACGATGGGTCGCGCAGCATCGCCAGCGCGCGTTGCGGCGCCGCCGCATCGGTCTCGGCATTGCTGGCGCGAAAGTCGTCGACGCTGGCATCGCCGTGCACGTGCAGCACGGTCCCCGCCGGGCTGCTGTCCCAGGCGACGTCGCCCTTGAAGCCGGTCTGCGCCTTCTGCACGTCGATGTCGAGCACGTCGTCGAAGTAGGGATCCGCCAGGTGCATCGGCAAGTCCTTCAGGAGCAGCGCCGCGTTCGCCTGCGTCGGTGCGCCGCCGACGAAGCCGCCGAGCTCGCCACGCACGTCGACGCTGCCGACGACGCCGCTGCTCACCGCCTTGCCGGTCGGTCCGGCCGGCACCGAGAGGCGCGCCGCGACGTGGAACGGTGCCCGCGACGTCGCAGCGTCGAGTGCCCAGCCGTGCAACTGCAGGGCGAGATCGGTGACGTCGAGATGGACCGGCGTGGCCACCGCCAGGTCGGCGAACCCGAAGCGTCCCTTCTCGATCGCCAGCTCGCCGAGCGTGAGCTTCCAGGCTCCGTTCGTCGTTGCGACCGGCACGGCTGGTCGAGATGCCGAGGAGGCGGCAGCGGCAGCCGGCGCCGGGCCGTGCTGCCAGCGCTGGAAGTTCCACTGGCCGGCCGCGTCGCGCTCGATGCGGCCGCGCGGCGACCGCAGCGCGAGCTTGCCGATCGAGGCGGTGCGGGCGAGCGTGTCGACATGGCCGTCGAGCAGCTCGATCTGCTCGGCGCCGATCTCGGGCGTCTTCGCGTTGCCGAGCGAAAGCGACGCGAGCGCGATGCGCGTCGCGTCGATCCGCAGCGCGGCGCCTGCCGGCGATGGGCGCCATGCGACGGCGAGATCGGCGCTCAGTGCGCCGCCGAGCGCCGGCTCCAGCAGGCCGCGCACGTAGGGCCGGGCGGCGCCGAGGGGAAGCGCATCGAGCACGATCTTCACGTCCGCTCCGCTGGCGTTGCCTTGCCCGGAAAAGTCGAGCCGGCCGTGTTCCTCGGTGCTGCCGACGACACCGCCGCCCTTGAACGCGACCGGCGCATCGAGCGGCCAGGCGATCGCCTGCGCGTCGAGCGTGAAGCCGCTCAGCGCGAGCGCGGCGGCCGGCGTGGTGGTCGCGTCGCGCCAGTCGAGCTGGCCGGCCCGCACCGACAGCGCAGAGAGCGTCAGCGTCCATGGCGTGCTGGCGGTCGCGCCCCTCGTCGATGGCGCGCTCGCAGCGCCGAGCCGGCTCGCGGCGCTGGCGGCGCTCGTGGGCAACGGCACGCGTGCGACCGGCGTCGGCGGCGCCGCGCCGTTCGGCGCAGCGAGCAGCAGGTTGATGCGCCCCGACGCGTCGCGCAGCGCCAGCACGTGCGGTGCATCGACCTCGACGCGGGCCAGCCTCACGATCCGCTGCAACGGGCGCAGCTCGTCGATCCGGACCTTGACGTTGCCGACGTCGACCAGCCGTTGCGACGCCGCGTCGACCACGGCGATGTCGGCCGCCTCGATCGTGCCGCTCAGCTTCAGCGCGAGCGCCGGGCGCTGTTCGAACGCCACGCGCAGGTCGGCGCTGACGAGCGCCGACTGCGGCCGCACCGGCAGCCCCTTGGGCAGGTAGCCGAGCCAGCGGGCGATGTCGAAGCGCTCGAAGCGGATGGTCGCCTCGCCGTTGCCGCGCTCGGCCCAGGGCGTCGCGGCGGCCGACGAATCGAAGCGGCTGCCGTCGAGAACGAAGGCCAGATGCGGCTCGACCGTGATCTTGCGCTGCGACGGCAAGGTGCTCAGGAACGGAACGCCGAGGGCGATGCCGCGGACCTGGTGCGTCGCCTGCATCGGCAGGTCGGCGACGTCGATCGCGCCGCCGCTGACGACGATGTTGTGCAGGGCGAAGCGGGCCGGCTCGGGCGACGCCGGCATGGCGTCGATCCGGGCCAGGATATCGTCGATGTCGTAGCCGCCGTCCACGAGCCGCGTCAGTCGAACGGTGGGCGATTCGATCTCGAGCGCATCGATCACCGGCGCGAGCCGGAACAGCGACGTGACGGCGGCATCGGCATGGATGCGCTTGACCTCGAGCTGCGGCGGTGCCGTGGCACTGGCGCCGGCGATCGCGAGATCGTCGATGGTGAGATCGAGCGTCCAGGGATTGAAGCGCACGGCGCCGAGGCTGACGCGGCGCCCGAGCTGCTCGCCGGCGATGCGCTCGGCCTGGCTCCTGAGGATCGCCGGCACGTAGAACCACGCCGCGCTCCAGAGCAGGGCCAGGACGACGGCGGCGATGCCGATGCGTCGCGCGCCGCGCCCGCCCAGCATCCGCTTCGCCTTCGCGGTGATCTCAGCGGCGGTCATGCCGCGATTCTGGTGTCGGCGCATCGCGCCGGGCGCAAGCCGGTGCAGCGGCATCGATCGCGTCGGCGTCGGTCAGCGTGCACAGGAAGGCCACGATGTCGTCGATCTCCGCGTCGTCGAGCGCGGGCGTCTCGCCGGCGTGACGGTCGAAGGGCGGCTCGACGTCGACATTGCCCCGATAGCGGACCGGCAGGTCGTCGAACGACGTCGCGTCGCCACCGCCGACGCGCGGCTCGGCGCGCGCCGGCTGCACGTCCCGGCGCGCGTAGAACGCGACCGCCTCGCGCAGGTCGTGGAAGACGCCGTTGTGGAAGAAGCTGCGCCGGGTCGCGACGTTGCGCAGGCTCGGCGCCCGGAACAGGCCGCAGAACGTCGCGCGCGTCGCGAAGTCGTCGCGCCGCGGGCCGCACAGGCCGAGGTCGAAGAAGGCCGGGTCGCGGTTCGCCGCGATCTCCGGATTGCGTGGCAGGCCGAGCGCCACCATGCCGAAATCGGTGAACAGCGGGAAGGCGCCGTCGGGCGCCCGTGCGCTGGTGTGGCACGAGGCGCAGTTGCCCTTGGCGGGGTCGTCGAACCAGCGCAGGCCACGCTCTTCTGCCGGGTCCAGGCGCGCCTGGCCGCGCAGCACCGCGTCGTACTTGCTGCTGTACGGATAGAACGCGCGCGGCGACTGCAGGAAGACCTCGAGCGCCATCGCGGCGGCGGCGAACGCGCGTTCCGGTCGGTCGAACACGCCGTCGCCGAAGGCACGCCGAAACGCCGCCGCGTGCATGCCGTGCGAGAGACGGGCCGAGACATCGGCCGGGCTCGCGTTCGCCATCTCCTCGTCGGAGAGCAACGGCAGCCGGACCTGCTCGTGGGCCGAACCGGCACGGCCGTCCCAGGTGTGGCCGCCGGTCGGGCCGCGGTCCTGGCTGTCATCGCCGTCGTCGTCGAAGGAATGCTCGCTGAAGGCCGGCAGCGTCTGCAGGTAGCGCAGCGACGGCGCCGCGCGCAGGCCGGGCGTGCGGCCGTCGGCGCCCGCCAGCTGGACCGGCAGCGCGTTGGGCGGCCCGAACGCGAAGCGCGGGTCGTGGCAGCTCGCGCAGGCGGTCTTGCCCGACGCCGACAGCGAGGCATCGAAGAACAGCGCGCGGCCGAGCTCCGACAGGACCTCGGCGGACGGACGGCTGCCCTCCGACGGCGGCGCGTAGGCGGCGCCGGCCCAGGCGGGTCCTGCTGCGACGACTCCGCTCGACCGTGCGCAGCCGGACAGGTCGAACAGGCCGAACAGGGCCACCGAGGCCACTGCGGCGAACGCGGCCGATCGGAAGCGTGGAGAGTTCAAGGGCGACGTCGGAAGAGTCAAGCGGGAGGCGTCTGCATGATGACAGCGCGGACTGGTGCACCCTCGCTTGCGTGCGGCCCGCGACGGAGTTATGTTGTTGCGTTCCCGTCCGCGACCATCGAATGAACCTCTCCGCTTCCGTCTGCGCCTGCGCCTGCCTGCTGCTCGCATCCTGCGCCACCACGCCGTCGAACGTCGACCGGACGGTCTCGGCCATCGACACCGTCGTCGTCATCTACGCGGAGAACCGCGCGTTCGACACGCTGTACGGCTTGTATCCGGGCGCCAACGGCATCCCCGGCATCAATCCCACGGCCGTGGGCGGCGTCGTGCCGCAGAAGGATTTCGACGGCTCGGCGCTGCCGGTGTTGCCGCCCGTCTGGAACGGCGCGACCGCCGGCGGCCAGGCAGTCACGCTGACGCAGGCCCAGAGCGCCGGATTGCCGAACCGCCCGTTCCGCATCGACGATCCGGCCGGGCTCAACGGCACCGGCATCGTCCTGGAGCAATCCGTCGTGACGCGCGACCTGGTGCACCGGTTCTACAACAACATCATGCAGATCTCCGGCGGCAGCAACGACCGCTTCGCCGCGTACTCCGACGCCGGCGCCCTCAGCATGGGCTATTACGACGGCAGCGCGATGCAGCTCTGGGCCCTGGCCCGGCAATACACGCTGGCCGACAACTTCTTCATGGGTGCGTTCGGCGGCTCCTTCCTCAACCACCAGTACCTCGTCTGTGCCTGCGTGCCGGTCTACCCCGACGCGGCCAGCTCGCCGGCGAAGAACTCGATCTCGAGCGTCGTCACCGATGCGAACGGGCGCTTCGTGCGCCTGTCGGCGGCCGCCGACGCGCCTGCGTCGGTGCTCGCCGGCCCCCCGCGCTACCTGCGCGACGGCACGCTGACGCCTCCGGATGCGGCCGGCGTGGTCCACGCCGTCAACACCATGCAGCCCGCCTATCAGCCGAGCTCCAACGCGGCCGCCCCGGGCGCCGATCCGCGCTACTCCGATCCCGCCAAGGCGACGACCTTGCCACCGCAGACCCAGCCGACCATCGGCGACCGCCTCGATGCGCGCCACGTCTCCTGGGCCTGGTACAGCGGCGCCTGGAACACGGCGAGCCAGCCGACCGTCGAAGGGCGCAGCGTGATCTACGGCGGCACCGTGCAGTTCCAGCCGCATCACCAGCCCTTCAACTACTACGCCGACTTCGATCCGGCGCTGCATGCCGATGCGCGCAGCCGGCATCTGCGCGATTTCGACGCCCGCTTTCTTGCCGACGCCGCGGCCGGTTCGCTGCCGTCGGTGACGTTCTACAAGCCGCAGGGCAATCTCAACCAGCACTCGGGCTACGCCAGCGTGGCCGACGGCGACGCGCATATCGCCGCCGTGATCGGGCGGCTGCAGCAGAGCCCGCAATGGGCCCACATGCTGATCGTCGTCACCTACGACGAGAACGGCGGCTTCTACGACCATGTGCCCGTGCCGAAGGGCGACCGCTGGGGACCGGGCAGCCGCGTCCCGGCACTCGTGATCTCGCCGTACGCCAGGAAAGGCTACGTCGACAAGACCCAGTACGACACCGCGTCGATCCTGCGTTTCATCACGCGGCGCTGGGGCCTGGAACCGCTGCCCGGCGTCGTCGAACGGGACACGGCGCTGCGCGCCAACGGCATGCCTGCGATGGGCGACCTGAGCGGCGCCCTGGAGGTTCGCTAGAGCGTCAGCCGATCATCTCGAGGATGCTCCAGATCTCCTCGGCAACGCGCCGCATGTGCAGGTTCGGGTTGGCCTCCTGCATGCCCTCGTCGTCGATGCCCTGGGCAGCGGCGCGCAGCTCGGCGACCGTGGCGGGCGCGAGCAGCCGGGCGATGGTCTTGAGGACGAGCCCGTGCGCGACGAGGCGCGCTTCGAGCTCACGGATGCGTTGGTTGGCGTCGTCCATCCACCAAGGATAGTGGACCTCGCACCAGCCTGACTACCCGTTCTTCTTCGCCGAGCCCGGCTCCGCCATGTTGCGATGCATTTCTGCCAGCACGGCCGACGGCGTCACGTTGGCGATCGCGGTCTGGAGCTTGTTCTTCCAGCCGGCCACGACGTCGCCGTCGCCGTCCATCATCGCCTTGAAACCGACCTTGGCCACGTCGGCCGGGTCGTCCTTCTTGTCGGTGCCGACCTTCGTGTCCAGCATGTCGGCGCGCTCGAAGAACTCGGTGTCGGTGGCGCCAGGCATTAGCACCGTGACGGTGACGCCGCTCTCCTTCAGCTCGTTGCGCAGCGCGAACGAGAAGGAATCGACGAACGCCTTGGTGCCGTTGTAGACCGCCTGGAACGTGCCGGGGATGAAGCCCGCCACCGAGCCGGTGAACAGGATGCGGCCGCTGCGGCGCGCCCGCATCTGCTGGCCGACCCGGTGCGCGAGATAGATGGTGCCGGTGATGTTGGTGTCGATGACATCGCGGATGTCGCTCCAGTCCTGGTCGAGGAAGGCGCGGCCGAGGCCGTGGCCGGCGTTGGCCAGCAGGGCATCGACCTGCCGCCCTTTGGCGGCGGCGAGCAGCGTCTCGACGCCCTCGCCGGTGGCGAGGTCGACCTGGACCGCATCGACCTGGACGCCGAGCTCGCGAAACTCCGCCGCGGCCCGTTCGATCTCCGGCTGGTCGGAGGCGATCAGCAGGTCGAAGCCGTGTTCGGCGCACTGATGCGCGAGGTGGTAGCCGATGCCCGACGAGGCGCCGGTGACGATGGCGAAAGTGCCGTTGGATGTGGCCATGAAAGGTGCTCCGAATGAATGCGTGGTGTGCATCCATTTCGGCAACGGCCGTGCCCGTCGGAGGGCGGGCCGGGCGGCGGTGCATCCGCCGCGCCGGACCCGGTGCTAGAGCAGCTTGTCGAGCGTGATCGGCAGGTCGCGGATGCGCTTGCCCGTGGCGTTGAAGACGGCGTTGGCGATCGCCGCGGGAACGCCGGTGATGCCGATCTCGCCGATGCCCTTGACGCCGAGCGGGTTCACGTACGGGTCGTTCTCGGGCACGAAGGAGACGTCGATGGCGCCGATGTCGGCGTTGACGGGGACATGGTATTCGGCGAGGTTGCCGTTGACGATCCGGCCGTCGCGGCCGTCGCGCACCGACTCCTCGAGCAGCGCCATGCCGATGCCCCAGACGATGCCGCCGAGCATCTGGCTGCGCGCCGTCTTGGCGTTCAGCACCGTGCCGACGCCGTAGACACCGGTGACACGCGGCACGCGGACGATGCCCAGCGCCGCGTCGACGCGCACTTCCGCGAAGACGGCGCCGAACGAGTGCATCGAGAACTGGTCGCGCTCCGGCCCCGGCTTCGATTCCGCCATCGTCTCGAGCGCGACGCCGCCGTTGCGCGAGATCAGTGCGGCGATGGTTTCTCCGCCGCCCAGCGCCGCGA
>CAZZVH010000052.1:0-4933 GCA_964657365.1 uncultured Burkholderiaceae bacterium | reverse complement strand
GGCCGATCGGCGGACGCTCGCTGCTCGCGCGCAACCAGCCGTCGACGACCGTGACCTGCGACGCGTCGCTGCGGTAGGCGAACGACTGCGGATCGGCGATGGCCAGCTCGACGAGCTTCTGCCGCATGGCCGTGCCGGCCGCGTGCACCGCCGGTGAGACGCTCGCGGCCGATTGCGAGCCACCGGCGCCCGGCGCTTTCGGGAAGCGTGAATCGCCGAGCTCGAACCGCACCTTGTCGACCGGGATGCCGATCGCATCCGCCGCCACCTGCGACATCACGGTGTACGTGCCGGTGCCGAGATCGTGCGTGGCCGAGCGGACGATCGCGGTGCCGTCGGGGAGGAGACGCACCGACGCGTCCGCGGCGCTGCGGTTGGCCGGATAGGTGGCGGTGGCCATGCCGTAGCCGACGCGCCAGCGGCCGTCGCGCATGGCGCCCGGCGTCGCGTTGCGGCGGGCCCAGCCGAAACGATCCGCTCCCTGCGCGTAGCACTGGCGCAGCGACTTGCTCGAGAACGGGCGGTTCTTGCCGGGATCCTGCTCGGCGTAGTTGCGCAGGCGCAGCTCGAGCGGGTCGAGTCGGGTCGCCACGGCGAGCTCGTCCATGGCCGACTCGAGCGCGAAATTGCCGCTCGCCTCGCCCGGTGCCCGCGTGAAGGTGGGCGTCGGGATGTGGAGCTTGGTGATGCGGTGCGTGCTGTCGATGCCCGGGCTCGCATAGAGCATGCGGGCCGTCAGCGACGAGGTCTCGACCCAGTCCTCGATGACCGACGTCTCGGCGATGGTGGCGTGGCTGACCGCGGTGAGCTTGCCGCCGGCATCGGCGCCGAGTGCGAGCGTCTGCTCGGTGTGCGGCCGGTTGCCGACCGAGCCGAACATCTGCGGCCGTTCGAGCGCGAGCTTGACCGGCCGGCCCACGGCCTTGGCACACATCGCGGCCAAGGCGACATGCGACCACGCCGAGCCTTTGCAGCCGAAACCGCCGCCGAGGAACGGATCGATCACGGTCACGTTTTCCGGCGCGATGCCGAAGATCTTGGCCAGCGTCGTCTTGACGCCGCCCACGTTCTGGGTCGCGTCGTGCAGCGTCAGCTTGTCGCCGTTCCACTCGGCGATGGTCGCGTGCGGCTCCATCGGGTTGTGGTGATAGACCGGCGTCGTGTAGACGGCGCCCAGCTTCGTCGCGGCTGCGGCGAATCCGGCGGCGACGTCGCCGGTCGCCTTGTCGGTCGGCTCGCGATTGGCTTTCTGCGGCGGATAGGCGCGCTGCTTCTCGGCGCCGAAGTCGAGCTTCGCGTCGGCGTTCGCATAGGTCACGCGCACGAGCCGCGCCGCCTGTGCCGCGCGCTCCAGGGTATCGGCGACGGCGACGGCGATCGGCTGGTTGTTGTACGAGACGACGTCGTCCTGCAGCAAGGAGAGGACGCGGCCGGCGGGCGGGTTGACGGCGCCCTTGCCGCCCTGCGGCAGCCTCGGCGCGTTCATCGGCGTCAGCACGGCGATGACTCCCGGTGCGGCGAGGGCGGCGGCCACGTCCATGCGGACGATGCGGCCGCTCGGCACGGTGCTCATGACGATCACCGCGTGCGCGACGTCGGCCACCTGGAACTCGGCGGCGAAGGGCGCGCGACCGCACACCTTCAGCTTGCCGTCGACGCGATCGATGCCTTGTCCGGTGATCATGCGGCACCTCCTGCCGTCTTCAGGGCCCGCGCGATCGAGCGGCGCGCCAGCTCGACCTTGAAGGCGTTGAACTGCAAGGGCCGGGCGCCGTCGAGCAAGCGGTCGCTGGCGACCGCGATCGACGCGTCGTCGAGCGGCCGGCCGATCAGCGCCTGCTCCGCGGCCGCGACGCGCCACGGCTTGTGCGCGACGCCGCCGAGGGCGAGCGCCGCGTCGTGGACGACGCCGTCGCGCAGATCGACCGCGGCCGCCACCGAGACCAGGGCGAACGCATAGCTCGCCCGGTCGCGCACCTTCAGGTACGTCGCATGGGCCGCGAACGGCGACTCGGGCAGGTCGACGGCGACGATCATCTCGCCGGCGCCGAGGTTGGTGTCGCGCTGCGGCGTGTCGCCCGGCAGGCGGTGGAATTCGGCGATCGGCAGGCGCCGCTCGCCGGCCGGTCCCTGGATCACGATGTCGGCGCGCAGGGCGGCGAGCGCGACGTTCATGTCGGACGGATTGGTCGCGACGCAGGCGTCGCTGGCGCCGAGGACGGCGTGGATGCGGTTGAAGCCTCCGAGCGCGGCGCAACCGGAGCCGGGCACGCGCTTGTTGCACGCGCTGAAGGCAGTGTCGTAGAAGTAGTAGCAACGCGTGCGCTGCATCAGGTTGCCGCCGACCGTCGCCATGTTGCGCAGCTGCGGCGAGGCGCCGGACAGCAGCGCCTGCGAGAGCAGCGGGTATCGCTCGCGCACATGCGGATCGTCGGCCAGGTCGCTGTTGCGCACCATCGCGCCGATGCGGATGCCGCCGCCGTTGCGCGGCGTCACGCTGGCCAGCGGCAGCCGGCTGACGTCGATCAGCAGCGACGGCGTCGCGGCGCCGCCCTTCATCAGGTCGATCAGGTTGGTGCCGCCGGCGACGTAGGCCGCGCCGGGCCGGGCCGCCAGCGAGATCGCGTCGGCGACGCTCGTGGCGCGTTGATAGCCGATGTCGTTCACGCCGATCTCCCGGCCACGTCGCGCACCGCGGCGACGATGTTCGAATAGGCGCCGCAGCGACAGAGATTGCCGCTCATCCGCTCGCGGATCTCGGCGTCGCTGATGGGGATCGTCTTCATGCGCGCGGCCGTCGGCGCGGCGCCGCTGCCGTGCTCGGCATCGAAGCTCGCGGCGCTCAGCGTCCCGGCCTTCAGCTCGCCGATGAGGGCGACCGTGGAACAGATCTGGCCCGGCGTGCAGTAGCCGCACTGGAACGCGTCGCGCTCGATGAAAGCGGCCTGGACCGCATGCAGCGCGTCGGGCGTGCCCAGCCCTTCGATGGTCGTGATGTCGCTGCCGTCGTGCATCACGGCGAGACTGAGGCAGGAGTTGATGCGCCGGCCGTCGACCAGCACGGTGCAGGCGCCGCACTGGCCGCGGTCGCAGCCTTTCTTGGTGCCGTTGAGCGCCATCCGCTCGCGCAACGCATCGAGCAGCGTCACCCGCGGCTCGATCTGCAGATCGTGCGGCACGCCGTTCACACGCAACCGGACGGCGATGGTTCCGGCCGGCGGCAGCGATGCCGGCGCCTGGCTTGTCGTCTCGGCCGCGAACGCGCTGTTCATCACCGGTGCGGACAGGCCCGTGGCCACCGACGCCGCGGTCGCTGCCGATTGCAGGAACCGGCGCCGGGATGGCCCGTCACCGCTGGAACCATCGGCATCGCTCATGTCGTTCTGGCGCGCGATGGCGCCGCAAAGGATTGACTCATCCTCTCCAGCGGCAATTCGCGTACCCAAAGGCGTGGATCGGCCGGCCTTTACGTCGCAGACACCGCGAGACCTTTCGCCGCGTCGCGGCCGGCACGCGTGCCGTGGCAGAAGGCTTCCTCGAACACCGAGTACGAGGCCAGATCGGAATGGGCCAACTGGATCCGTCGACCCGGTTCGGCAAGGCTGCGCAACGCCGCGCTGCTGCGTACCCCGGGCGACGGGATCGCCATCGCATGGCCGTAGCGCATCACGTCGACCCGCGTCAGTTTCGACGGCAGGTCGGGATGCGGCACGGCCAGGTCGGCGACGATGCGTTCGGCCCAGGGGCGCCAGTCGTCCCGGAGCAGGCGGGCGCGGCCGGCCGACGCCGCCGCGTCGTCGTCGCCACCCAGCGCGAAGTAGGCGGTCAGCACCGTCGGGCCCTCGTACGGCAGCGTGCCCTGGTGCGTCGCGTCGACGTAGCCGAGGCCGGCGCTGCCGTAGACGACGTTGTCCCACGACAGCGGCGCCCCGGCCCGGTCGTCGAGCGGCGCGTCGAGCTGGAGGTTGGCGACCAGCCAGGGCGCGTGCCGGACCAGCCGCGCCGCGTCGACGAGGGCCGGCGGTGGCGCCTCGAGCAACCGCGCCGAGACGAACAGCGGCGTTGCCAGGACCACCTGCGCCGCGACCCAGCGCTCGCGTTGCTGCGAGACCGCGTTCCAGACGTCGACCGTCACGGCGTCGCGGGCCTCGGCGACGTGCGTCACGACGCGACCGCGATGAAACCGGTCCTGCAGCGGCGCCGCCAGACGCCCGGCGAGCCAGGCGTTGCCTTCGGGCCAGGTCAGGATGCCGTCGTCGTCGAGGGCCTCGTCCTGGCCGGGCGCGTGGAAGCCGTGTCGGCTCGCGAAGTAGTGGATGCCGGCCCAGGCCGAGACCTGCCGGCTGCCGGCGCCGTAATCGTCGCGGCAGCAATAGTCGAGGTACCAGCGCAAGGCCGGCGCGACGAGCCCCTTCGCATCGAGCCAGGCGGCAAAGGTGACGGCGTCGAGCGCGTCGTGCGCCGGCGACCAGCGTGACCGCGCAGTGGGAATCGTGAAGGCGTCGGCCCGGCCGGCATCGGCGACTGCCGCGGCGAAGACGCGGTACTGCGCGAGCGTCGCGACCTGCTCGCCGACCGGCAGCGCCTCGATCGGCGGCAGCAGCCCCTCGCGCCAGCCGCCGTGGATGTAGAGCCGCTCCTGCGGGCTGTGGCAAAGCGCCAGTTCGTCGTACGCGACGCGGCCGTGCACGGTGCGGCGCAGGCCGAGTTCGTCGAGCAGCTCGATCACCTCGATCGCCGCCGGGCCGGGCACCGGCAGGTAGTGGGCGCCGAGCGGGCAGCGCATGCCGCCCATCACGTGGCCGCGGCTGTTGCCGCCGGCGTCGTCCTCGAGGTCGAGCACGTGGACGTCGTCGACACCAGCTCGCCCGAGCGCGCGGGCCGCCGCGAGCCCGGCGATGCCGGCGCCGACGATCACCGCGCCGACCCGCTT